>JBBDHW010000044.1 GCA_040880805.1 Acidimicrobiia bacterium
CGCGGCCGGTCCACGGGCTCACCTGCGGCCTTCGCGCCCCGACGGGCCGCGGCGGGCGCATCGACCTCCCGCGTCCAGCGGACGACGTACCGGCTATAGGTGTCGTTGGTGAGAGCGCCCTTCGGCACCAGCGAGGCGAGGCCCTCCCCGGTGAACGCGGCGCCGTCGGCCAGCACCGCGTTGTCGTCGACCGGCGGGAACACAGCCTGGCCCACCACCCGGAACGTACGCGTCACGCCGGCCCCCGAAGCCTTGACGCGATCGCCGAGATCGACTCCGTAGTGAGCGAGCGTGTCACCGCCGAGGGCGACCTCCGTGGCCGTACGCGGGGCACGCCCGTCGACGATAGTCAGGGACGCACTTCCCCGGATGCTGCGGAAGCCGACGGCGGCAATCGGCTCGCCGTCGAGCTTGACGTTGGTCCTGGTGAAAGTCGCGACGCCGACCGCGCCGATGTCAGGACTCTCCACCAGGTCGCGCGCCTGGAGCCGGGGCCCGCCGGTCACCACGTCCCAGTTCCAGCCGTAGCGAGAGGGCGTCGTCACGAGCCGGTCCAGGCTCGTGGCGAACACCAGCGCGGCCGTCACGCCGAGCACGCCGGCCGCCGTGCCGAGAAGGGCCGCGCGCACCGGCACGGCGGTGCGACCTCGGCCGGGCTCGAGCGCGAGGCGAACGCCGGCAACGACCGTTGGGCCCGCGCCCGCGCGCGCGAGCCGGTCCGATACGTACGACGGCCGAGGCGCGAGGCGCGGTACCGCGCTCGCATCGGTGATGGCATCGCGTCGGGTGGCCCGCCACCCCGACACGCACGCCAACGCGCCGGCGACGAGCGCGACTGCGACGCCTCCCACGCCCAGCACGAGCCCGTCGAACGAGAGACCCGGTGCGGGCTCGGCTCGGCGCGCGGTCCCGAACGGCAGGAGCGGCGACAGCGCGAGCGCGACGATCACGGCCACGATCGCACCGCCGACGGCAACGATCGCGAACGGTGTGACGAGGGAGGCGGCGCGCTCGACGCGCCGCATTCCGAGAGAGCGGAGCACCGGGTCGTCGATCGCGGCGAGAGACACCTGGCGTCCGATCGCCGGGCCGACCGCGACGAGCCCGGCGAGCCCCGCGATCGCCGCGAAGAGGGCGAGCCCGGCAGCGAGCGCTCCGATCGAGTCCTCGACCCCGGCCGACTCGAAGGAGGTCGCCTCGAAACCAATGTCAGTGTCGGGTCCTGCCAGCCGCTCGACGTCGTCGACGAACCCGGCCACGTCGGACGCGCCACCCCGGAGACGGACGCGCAGGAGGTCCTCGCCGTACTCGCCGATCTCACCCTGGAACGCGTCGAGGAACGCGGGCGTGAGGATCAAGAAGCTCGCGTCGGTCCCGCCGACGCTCAGGTCGGTCGGGCTGCGGGTGATGCCCACCACGCGGAGCCGCATCACCGGGCCGGCCAAGTCATCTTGGGACAGGGCCCCCTCGCTCGCCAGCAGGAGGGGCACCTGTTCGGGGGTGGCGGAGCGAAGAACGAGCGTGTCCCCCAGGCCGAGGTGCAGCACTTTCGCGGTGCTCTCCGGGAGTGCCACTTCGTCGAGGGCTCGTGGGCGGGCGAGGCGGCCGCCGACGACCCGCGGCCGATCGAGACTCCGTCCGTAGCCGCCGTCGACGCCCGCGCCGATCGCGACGTAGTTGGGACCGTCCGCGAACACCGTCACACCCACGGCCCGGGTGAGCGCCTCGACTTGTGGCAGCTTCTCGATCCGGCGGAGGAGCTCGGTGTCGCCGGCATCCACGTTGATCGTCACGTGCCCGGGTCGGGTCGACGCGACAAACCGGTCGAACGACGACGCGGTCCGCCGCGCGCCGGCTGCCGACGCCAGGACCACGCCGCCCGCGAAGCCGACGAGCAGCGTGAGCACGGCGATCCCGCGCCAGCGTGTGCGCAGTTCACCGCGAGCGAGCATGCGCATCGCACCCATCACTCGCTCCTCAGCACGACTGCGGGACGCGTGCGCGCAGCAGCGCGCGCCGGGAGTGCGGCGATGAGGTTGGCGAGCAGGATCGCGGCAGGAACGATCGCGAGGACAACGACCATCGGGACCACGGGCTGCGCCACGACACCGAGGTCGTGAGCCAACGCGGTCCAGACCGCCCGACCGGCAACGAGCCCGAGCGGGATCCCCAGCCCGAGCGCGAGCAGCGCGACAGTGCTGGCTTGCCAGGCGATCGCGGCGCGCACTTGGTGACGCACGAAGCCGAGCGTCTTGAGGATGGCGAGATCTCGGCGACGACGGCGCGTTGCGCTCACCAACACGTGCGCGAGGGTCGCGGCCGCCAGGACGGCGATGACTCCGCTGACCACGAGCGGAAGGTTCTCGACGCGTCCGAAGTTCACGACGTCAGTCGGCTTCGGTGGGGCAGCGCTCGCGTCGACGTCGGGTCCCAGCCGCTTCTCGAGTGCTTGCACGACGCGGCGGCCGTCGGCGCCGGGCGAGAGGCGCAGGAAGGCACTCCCCTGATCGGCATCGGCCAACCCGGGAACGAGGCGGGACCCGCCGTCGAACGTCACGAGCGCACCGTCGCCGAGGGAGCGGTCAGCCGCGGGTGGGAGCACGCCTCGCCCCACGATCCGCAGACGCCGGGGCGCCGCCCCCGGGAAGCGCACGTCGATCGTGTCGCCGATCTCGACCCCCAACCTCCGGAACGTGCGCGTTCCGAGGAGGATCTCGTCGGGCGCCGAGGGATGGCGGCCCTCGATGAGCGGCGGGCGCACGTCGCCTTCGACTGCGTCGATGGCGACCATGCCGACTTGCCGGCCGCCGATCTCGAGCCCGAGCCCCAGGCCACCGAATCCGATCGCCCGCACGTCCGGATCGCGCCGGAGCACCGGGATACCGTCGCGCGCCAGGTCGGTTCCCTCGTTGAAGCTCGCCACCTGGAGATCCCAGGTGACGCCGTAGAGCCGCGGCGTGTCGAGCAGGTTCGTCAGCGACGCGCCGAAGGTGAGCGCCCCGGTCAACGCGGCGATACCAAGAGTCACGCCGGCAATGGAGGTACGCACGGGCACCGCGGTGCGACCCCGGCCGGGCTCGACCGCGAGGCCGACGCCGGTGACGACCGTCGGCGCACACCCGAACGCGGCCACCGCGGCCGCAAGGCGCGAGCGTCGGCGCGGGGTCCTCTGCGAGGCTTCGGGACCGAGTGACGCACGCCAGGCGGGCACGGCCGCGAGCAGCGTGACAAGGCCAATCGTCGCGAGAACTCCCACCACGACCCCAGCCGTGTCGACTCGTACGCCGAGGTTCGGCTCGGCGATGCGAGCAAGCCCTGTCGGTGTGAACGCGGACGCGAGTACGGCCACTCCGATCGCGAGAGTCCCGCCCACCGCCCCGATCACCACAGCTCGCACGAGCCCGAGCGCGAACCGCTGGCGGCGCGACATACCGAGCGAACCCAGCGTCGAGTAGTCGGTCGATTCGAGGAATGCGTTGCGGCCGAGCACCTGGCCCAGCACCAGCACGGCGACAACCGCGACGAGTCCGGCGAGGAGCCACAGCGCCACCGCCTGCAGGTGCATCGACCGCTGGACGTTGGCCGCCTGGTCGTGCTGGGCGACGAGCCGCACCGGCCGACCATCGCTCCGCTTCTCGAGGCCGCGCACAAAAGCCGCGCGGTCGGCTTCTCCACGCTCGAGTCGCACCATCACCACGTCGCGGTCGAGGCCCTCGGTCCCCGGACGACCGCGGACGGCATGTTCGAGCGCCGGGGTGAGGTAGACGGGGGGAGTGCCGTCGCCGCCGGCCTGCGGCGGGAACTCGCCCGGCGAAGCTTCGATGCCGACGACCGTCGCCCTTCCGCCCGGCACGGCCTCGAGGATCCGCTTCGAGACCTCGCCGTACGCCGTGCACACAGGGTTGTCGCACTCGTCTGCTGCAGAGCTCTCAGCGGGGTACGCGAGCACCAGCGTGCTTCCCACGTGGAGCCCTTGGCTGTCGGCGAAGTCGAAGCCGACGGCGACCTCGTCGGCGCGCTCCGGGTCGGGGGCGCGGCCCTCGACGAACTTGAAACGGTTGATCGTTCGCCCGATCCGCCCGTCGGTCGCCGCGAGTCCGGCGATGCCGTCGTCGAACGCGATCGGGATGAGAACGCCGTGGGCGCTCTCGGCAACCTGTGGAATCTGCGCGATCACATCGGGCGCGATATAGGCGAACGGGCTTCCGCTCAGCGGGTTGTCGGTGAACACGGCGACGTCGTACGCGCGTTGTGAGCGGAGGAAGCGGTCATACGCGGTGTCGGTGCGTTGCGCGCCGGCAGCCGCGCCGATCACCACACCGGCCGCGAACCCGACGAGGAGCGCGAGCCCGAGCCACGCGTGCCAGCGCGTGCTGAGCTCGGCGCGGAATCGGTACCACACGGCACCCATCACTCGCTCCTCAACACGACGGCGGGTCGAGTGCGAGCGGCCGCGCGTGCGGGGACCGCGGCAATGAGGTTGACGAGCAGGATCGCGGCGGCGACGAGCACGAGCAACGCGGGCATCGGAACGGTCGCGTTCGTCGACACGCCGAGGTCGTCGGCCACCCACCGCCACACGACGCGTCCCACGACGATGCCCAGTGGGATGCCGACAGCGAGACCGATGACGGCGACTGTCGTCGCGTGCCACGCAACGGTGGCGCGAACCTGGGCGCGCCGGTACCCGAGCGTCTTGAGGATCGCCAGGTCACGTCGGCGTCTTTGGACGGCAGTCACGAGCGCGTAGCCGACTGCCACGAGCGCAACGAACGCGACGAACGCCGCGAGCGCGGCCGGGAGAAGGTCGATCTGGCGGAGCCGGTCGACCTCTGCAGGAACGGCCGAGACCACGGGCTCGAAGCCGGTGGGTCGGGCGATCCGCTCGAGGTGCGCGAGGGCACGGGCACGGTTCACGCCGGGCGCCAGGCGCACGACGAGATACCCGTCGTCGACGGCATTGGCGCGTTCCATGCCGGCCGCGGTGAACGCCGCGCCGTCGGCGAGCGGTTGCGGGTCGAGGATGGTGGCGAACACCGCGCGACCCACGACCCGGTAGCGGCGCGTTCGCGAACGCGACCTCACCTGCACGACGTCGCCAACGTCCTTGCCCGCCGCATCGAGCGTGTACGCGCCCAGGGCGACCTCGCGCTCGCTGCGCGGCGCGCGGCCCTCGACCACAGTCGGCCCGATGGCCCCGCGGACCGGACGGACACCGAAGGCGACCGCGGGACGGCCGTCGATCTCGATGTCCCCGTAACACAGCCCCGCAACCGCCGCGATCATCGGATCCTCTGCAAGGCGGGTGCCGCCGCGGGCACATCCTTCGTTGTCCCACCGGGGGTCGGTGGTCACGACATCCCACGACCAGCCGAACAGCCGAGGCGTCGTGACCAATCGGTCGAGGCTCGCGGCGAAGAGCAGCGCGGCGACCACGGCGAGCACGCCGAACGAGGCACCCGCGAGCGAAGAGCGAACCGGTACTCCGCCGCGACCGTGACCCCGCTCGAGCGCGAAGCCGATGCCGGTGGCCATCGCCGGAGGGATACCCGCGCGCGATGCTGCTTGGGTCGGCAGAGCGGGACGCGAGAAGTCGGGGTCGTGGCGCGCGGTTGCGACAACAGCGGCCAGCGCGCTCGCGGCTGCAACCAGCGAGACGACCGTCAGGAAACCTGCGGTCAATGCGACCCAGTCGAGGTCGAAACCGGGTGCAGGGTCTGCGTCGCGCGCCACGCCGATCGGGAACAACGGCGATGCGAGTGCCGCGCCCACGACCGCGAGCAGCGCACCGCCGGCCGCGATCGGCACCGCGCTCCCGAAAGCCGCGGCCCAACGTTCGCGCCGACGGAGGCCGAACGCGCGGAGCGTGTCCTGATCGACGGCGACCTGCGCCATGTGCCGGGCAAGCGCGAGGGCGATCGCCACGAGGCCAGCCAGCGCGGCAATACCCGCGAGGATCCAGATCGCGACGGTGGTGACGTCTATTGCGCTCTGCGCGCCCTGGCCTTCGCTGGCGAGGCCGTGAGCACGGAAGCTGGACAACCTGAAGATCTTCCGGGCCGCGTCGATGACGGGGGGCACGTCGGCGTCGCCGTGCTCGGTCCGCACGCGGAGGACGTCTGTGAAGCTGGCGATCCGCCCCTCGTACGCCTCCACGAATGCGCGCGTGGGCACGATCACCCCGCCGCCGGCGCCGCTGCTCCCCAGGTCGAGCGGCCGTCGCACGATGCCGACGATCCGGAACGCCACGCGTGGACCCTGCGGATCGAAGTCGCTGGCAAGGTCCCCGTCGACCTGGTCGGGTGCCAACGACTCGAACGGCAGACGGTCACCGACTCCGAGCCCGAGCTCTCCGGCGAGCCCCTCACCGATCGTGAGCTCGTGGACCCCATGCGCCTCCCGCCCCGCGACGATCCGCGCGCGGTCGACGGTCCTCCCGAATTCGTGGTCGGTCTGCCCCCCAGTCGGGAGGAAGCCGGCATCTCCCTGAAATAGCTGGAGCTGGCGGAGCACGCCGACGGCAGCGACACCAGGGGTGGCGCGGAGCGCCTGCAGCTGCTCCGGCGTGGTGTCCCCCGCAAAGAACTCGATGTCGGCCGACCGGTATCGCTCCTCGAAGCGCTCCAGCGAGGTGGCAGTACGACGCGCGCCGGCCACCGAAGCGAGCACGACAACACCGACGAAGCCGACGAGCAGCGTGAGCACCGCGATGCTTCCCCACCGTCGGCGGATCTGCGCCCGCGCGAGCATGCGCACGGCCTTCACGTCACTCGCTCCTCAACACGACAGCCGGCCGCGTGCGCGCGGCGACGCGCGCCGGGATCGCGGCGATGACGTTGGCGACGAGAATGGCGACAGACGCGAGCAGCACCAGCCCGAGCGGGGGAAGCAGCACGGTGCTCGAGACGCCGAGATCGTTCGCGAAGCTCCGCCAGACCCACCGGCCGGCGACGATTCCCGTGGGGATGCCGATCACGAGTGCAGTGCCCACCAACGTGGTCGCCTGCCACGCGACCGTCGTCGCGACTTGACGACGGGAGCAGCCGATCGTCTTGAGGATCGCAAGATCGCGCCTGCGACCCCGCACCGACGTGAACAGCAGATGCGCGAGCACGCCGATGCCGAGCACAGCAAGGAGACCGGAGAGCACGAGCGGTGTCGGCCGGACGCGCGCGTAGCTCTGGATGTCGGCCGGTCGCTGCGGTCCGAGTGCGCTCGCGATATCCCCGTACCGACGGTTGACCGTCGACACCGCCACTCCGGGCGCGAGGTTCACGAGGAAGAACGTGGGCTCTGCTGCGGGATCGAGGACGCGCAGCCCGTCGGCGGTGAGCGCGGCACCCTCGCCGAGCCCGAACGTCCCGTTCAGCGATAACGACGGAAGCGTGGTGCGCCCGACAACCCGAAGACGGACCAGAGCGCCGTCCGGCGAACGAGTCACGACGGTGTCGCCCACCGACTTCCCGAGGACGCGGAGCGTTTCGACCCCCAGAGCGATCTCGTTCGGCGAATGGGGCCACCGGCCGGCGGGAACATTGGGGAGCGCACCGCCACGGACTCGATCGAAACCGAACGCGGACACTGTGTGACCATCGAGCACGAGCGATGCGCGCGCGCCGATCGTGAGGCCGACGAGGTCCCCGTCGTCGCGCAGCTGCGCGACCAGATCGGACGTCGCGCCGACGTCGTACGTGTCGAGGAGTGCGTCCCAGCGCCACCCGTACCGCGCCGGCTGGGTCACGAGCGAATCAAGGTTCGTCGCAAACACGAGCGCGGCTCCGATAGTGGCGATCGCCGCGACCAGGCCGAACACCGCGGTCGCGAGCGATGTCGAACCCGACGCACGGTCGCGCTGAACCGCGAAGCGGACGCCGTTGACCAGACTCGTCGCAGCGCCTGCGGCGGCCAATCGGTCGGCAACGCGAGATTGCCGGCGTCGAGCGACGGTGGTGTCCTCGTTCGGTGCCAGGGCGGACCGCCAGGCGGTCAGGGCCACGAGCGCGATCAGCAGTGCAGCCCCGAGCACGCCAACGCCGACGGTGAGAGTATCGAACCTGAATCCCGGCGATGGCTCGGCGAGGCGCGCGCGCCCCAGTGGAAAGATCGGGGAGGCCGCCCATGCCAACACGACGGCGGAGACGATCCCGATCAGCACTGCAGCGAGGGCCCGGGCGCTCGCAACGAGCGCGCGTTGGGCACGCGTCGCACCCAACGCCGAAAGGTTCGGTCCGTCGACGGCATCCGCGGTCACCATCCGCGCCAGCGCTTGTCCGACCACGAGGAATCCCGCGATGGCGGCGACGAGTGCGAACAGCTGCAACGCGTCGACGTAGGGACTCGCGACGCGCGAGAACGTCGCGGCGTCCGAATCGGCACTCCGGAGATCGAGGCTGACGTCGGGGAACTCGCGTCGCAACGCCGCCGCGAACGACGCGAGATCTCGCCTCGGGTCTTTCAGGTCGACGAGGGCGCCCTCGTAGCTCACTCGGTCGGCGAACCGGCGGGCGAAGGCAGGTGTCAGCAGCATGCCGGCCTGGTCCTGGTTCTCGTTGACGAGCAGATCCCCACGCGGGCGCCCAACGCCGACGACGGTCAGGTCGACGGGCACGAATACCTGCCGGAGCTCGGCGTCCGTGGGTTCTCTGCCCTCGGCTTCGAGCTCGTTACTCTTGGTGAGCAGCTCGAGGTAGCTCCAGACCCAACCGTGGAACACGTCGCCGCTACGCAGATGGAGTTGCTCAGCAGCGAGCTCGTTGACCAGCACCTCGTTCGGGCGGTCGCGACGTGGCAGGCGGCCCTCGAGCAAGCGGAACCGATCGATCTCGTATCCCGCGACGCCGTCGGCGCTCGCCATACCGAACACGCCGGCGAAGTCATCGGGCCCAGGCCGACTGGCATGCTTCGGACGCGGGGCGAGCCCGAATGCGACCACGCGTCCCGCACGCGCGACCTGCGGCAGCTCTGCGACCCGAGCGGCGGATACCGAGCCGAAGCCCTGCGTGCCGACCATCACATCCGCCGCGCTCGTCGCGTCGAGCAGTCGTCCGTACGCGCTCTCGGTACGACGTGAGCCCGCGAGCGCGGCGAGCACCGCGCCGCCGGCGATGCCGACGAGCAGCACGACCGCGACCGTCCCCCACACCCTGCGGCGAAGCAGCGACCGCGCGCACATGCGAACTGCGCCCATCACTCGCTCCTCAGCACGGTCGCAGGGAGCAGGCGCGCGGCGATCCGGCCGGGCACGAACGCGACCAGATTTACGAGCAACAGCACGACCGGAACGGCGAGGACCACGGCGAGCAGCGGCACGACAGGTTCGGACACTGTGCCGAGGTTGTCGGCGAGCGCGCGCCAACCCCAGCGCCCGAGCACGATCCCGAGCGGGATGCCCAGCAACAACGCGAACGCACCGACGGTCGTCGCCTGCCAGGCGACCGCGCTCGACACCTGACCACGCGTGAAGCCAAGGGTCTTGAGCAGCGCGAGATCGCGACGCCGACGTCGGACGGAAGTCACGAGGGCGTGCGCGACGGTTGCGGCCGCGAGCACTGCGAGCACGCACGCAAGCACGAGTGGGGTGCTGCGAACACGTCCGTACGCGACGATGTCCGACGGGCGCTGCACTCCCTCGACCGTGAGGGCCTCGGGATCGACGTTGGCGTTGGTCAGCAACGCGCGGGCGGTGTCGAACAACTTCGTGCGGTCGGCACCCGGCGCGAACTCGACGAGGAACGGATTCTGGTCGAAGTCGGGACCGAGACGATCAAGCGCGGTGCCGGTCAGCACGGCTCCCTCACCGAGTGCGGTCTTGTCGGAGCCGGGATAGGTACCGACACCGGGCAACACGACCCGGCCCACGACGCGAAGGTTGCGCGTGCCACCGGACTCGAGTCGTGCGCTCACCGTGTCGCCTACTTGGATGCCCAGGGCACGCAGCGTGCGCGCGCCGAGCGCGATCTCGTCGTCATGGGTCGGGACTCGCCCACTCACGATCGACGGGTACACGGGTCCGCCCGTCGGATCGATCCCGACGGCAGGAACGCTCTGCCCCTCGAGGACGACGTCGCTGAGCGTGACCCCGATCCCGACGATCTTCAGCGTCGTGCGCTCTCCGAGCCGGCCGGCGCGCACCATCTGCAGGGCCTGCTCGACGGTCAGCTCGCCACTCTCGACGCGGGCGACGTCCGCGTCGCTGATCGCCGCGACCCGCATCCGGTCGCCGACGCCCACATGGTGGTGGTCGGCGAATCGCGAGTTCACGAGCACCTGCTGCGCCCGCGCCGGATCCGGCATGCGCCCGTCGAGGATCTTCGGGCGCCCGAGGCGGTAGAACAACGAGCCCTCGCTCGCGAACGCGATGTCGTTCATGAGGTCGATGGAGGCCTTCCGGTCCGCGCCGGCCAGGAACAGCCCGTCGACGCGTCCCGCTTGGACGACACCCGGCAGGCCTGCGACCGCGTTGGAGTCGAGCCCGCTTTCAACTCCGTCATCAGGGTTCACGAGCACGTCCCAGAAGTTCGTCTGCGCGGAAAGCCGTGAGTACGCAGTATCGGTTCGTCGCGCACCTGCCGCAGCCACCAGCACCACACTCGTCGCGCCACCCACAAGCAACGCGAGCGCGAACACCGAGCGCCACCGGGTGCGCAGCTCCGCGCGGAAGCGGTACCACACGGCGCCCACGGGGCTCCTAGAACGCGCGCGAGGCGGCCTCGGCGGCCGTCTCTTCGGCCTCGGTCTCGATCCGCCCGTCGCGCATGCGCACGATGCGATCGGCCGCCGCCGCGACGTCGTCGTCGTGCGTCACCATCAGGATGGTCTGGCCGCCGGCGTGCAGCCGCCGGAACAGCTCGAGCACCTCGTGCCCGCCTTCGGAGTCGAGCGCGCCGGTGGGCTCGTCGGCGAGGAGCAACGTGGGCTCGTTCGCGAGCGCACGCGCGATCGCGAGCCGCTGCCGCAGGCCGCCCGACAGCACCCCAGGGGCGTCCTTCGCCTTGTCCGCCAGCCCGAGCAGGTCGAGCAGGTCGCGCGCGCGCGTCTCGGCGCGCTTGCGCGGCGCGCCCGCGATCACCGCGGGCAACGTCACGTTCTCGAGCACGCTCATGCCTTCGAGCAGGTTGAAGAACTGGAACACGATCCCGATATGGCGGCGGCGCATGATCGCGAGCTCGTCCTCGCTCTTCCCGACGAGCGGCTCCCCGGCGAGTGACACCTCGCCGTCGGTCGGTGAGTCGAGGCCCGCGATGATGTTGAGCAGCGTCGACTTGCCGCAGCCCGACGGGCCCATCACCGCGACGAACTCTCCCGGGTTCACGGTGAAGTCGACGCCGCGCAGTGCGCGCACCGGCGCGCCCTCGGACTCGAAGGTCTTGCGCAGCCCTCGCGTGATGACGACCGTTTCGCCTGCAACTGGTTCATCGCTCATGGTGTGATCTCCTCGATATCGATGCGGAACGCGTGTACCGGCGCGTTCCGTCCCTTCACAATGGTTTCTCCGAGATCGATGCACTCGGGCGGAACGCGCAGCGCGGCGCGCGTCGTCTCGTTGAGCACGATTCGACCCGCTGGACGCGCCAGGTCCTGGAGCCTCTGGGCGAGGTTCACGGTGTCGCCCACGAGCGTGTACTCGACGCGCTCCTCGGATCCGAGCAGCGCCGCGGCGACCGGACCGGTGGACACACCGATCCCGATCCCGAACGCGCTCCGGCCGTCGGCCTCCCACCGCTCGTTGAGCGCGCGTTGCCGCTCGATCATCGATCGCGCCGCGGCAACGGAACGATCCGCGTGGTCTTCGAGGGGGAGCGGTGCACCGAAGCAGGCCATCACCGCGTCGCCCACGAACTGCATCACGGTTCCCTGCTCGGCGAGGATCGCGTGGTTCATCTCGGCTCGATGCTCGCTGAGCTGCACCGCGAGTCGAGACGGGTCGGTGTTCTCCGCGATCGACGAGTACCCGCGGATGTCACCCATCAGCACGGTCACGACCAGTTCTTCGGTCTCGCCGATCTGGCGTCCCTCGCGTCGCAGCAAGTCGGCGAGTCCACCCGGCAGCAGCCGGCTGAGCTGCTCGCCCTGCTCCTCACGGTCGACGATCGCCTCGTGCAGGAAGCGCAGCCGCTTGAGCGCGCCGCTGGTCCCGGTCGACGCACCTGCGGAGAGCTTCATGAACAGCTCTTCCACCGACGTTGCGACGGCGGCTGCGGTCGTGCCCCGCGACACCGCGATCGCCTTGATCGGGCGGCCCTCGGCAATCTCGTGCAACAACTCCTCGTCGGCTGCGGTGAGGCCGGCGTCGTCGGTAACCGGTTGAACGAGCGCCTCGACGATCTTCGGATCGAGCACCGATCCCCCCGTGGCCACCTCGCGCACAGCACGCGCGAGCTGGTCGCCTTCGGCCACGCGGTCCTTCAGCAGGTACGCGTACCCGGCGGCACCGTCACTGAGGAGCGAGATCGCGTAGTCGGGGTCGTCGTACTGCGAGAGCACGACCACGCCGGTTCCGGGGTGACGCTTGCGCAACTCCTTCGCCGCGTCGATCCCTTCCTGCTGGAAACTCGGCGGCATACGAATGTCGGTCACGAGCACCTGCGGCGCGGCGGCCTCGGCGCCGGCAATCAGGCTGTCGTAGTCGTCGGCCGTGCCGACAACCTCGATGTCGTCCTCGAGCCCGAGCAACGCCCGCACGCCCTCGCGGACGATCACGTTGTCGTCGGCCAAGAACACCGTGATGCGGCCGTCCCCCATGGTGCCCATTGAGCGCCTTCCATCCCTCTCGCGGCAAGGTGGGTCGGACCCCCGTTCGGGGGGGTGCTGCCCACCCGGCGCGCGACCCGGCTGGCCCCCTCGCCTCTGGGCGCTGCGAACCGTACCGTTGGCAGGAGCACACCGGCCCATCACGTCGGCCCATCACGTCGGGAGGTCAGGTCATGCGCATCGAGTCGTCGGTCAGCTCCGTCTCGTGGATCCCGTCGGAGGCGGTCACCGGACCGCTCCTCAAGGGCACGTTCGAGGCGGGATTCACCCACTACGACGAGCCGCCGCCCGACGAGCTCGACGATCTCGACGAGCTCCGTGCCGCCGACCGCTTCCGGTTCGCCAACCACCTCTCGGCCTGGGTCGAGGTCGACGGCGGGCGGATCGTCGACGCCGGATATTCCGGGGGAGGCCTCATGGGTTCGACGACCGTGCGGATCGCCCGCCTGCGCACCACGTTCGAAGCGACCCAGCTTCCCGACATTCGACACGCTGCGGAGATCACCGACGGCTCCGCCCGCTTCGTGCAGACGACCGGCGGCAAGACCGGCCTGCCGGCACCCCGGCGGGTGAAGCACCCCCCCTTCGTGCAGTTCAAAGCGCCCACGGTGTGGACCACGCTCGGGCTCACGATCCGCGCCGATGGCACCTCGGAGTTCGAGGTGCTCGGCGCGAGCAAGTTCCCGCGCCATTGGATCTACGACGACGACGGGCAACTCGCGGCCAAGGTCGGCCTCGCCGACTTCAAGGACTGGTACCGCGACGCGTTCGGGAAGCACACGCCCTGGGGAGACCGTGATTCGAAGGCGCTCGTCACCGCGGTGGAGACCGCGCTCGAACGCGATCTCTCCGTCAACATCATGCGGAAGGACGCGAAGCCCGAGATCCGCACGATCAAGAAGGGAAAGCGGCTCGTCGAGCAAGGTGAGGCGGGCAACGAGCTCTACCTGTTGCTCGACGGGGTCCTGTCGGTGATCGTCGACGGCGAACCCATCGCGGAGGTGGGGCCGGGTGCGATCCTCGGCGAGCGCGCCGTGCTCGAGGGCGGGCTGCGGACGTCGACCCTCGAGGCCCAGACCGCGTGCCGCGTGGCCGTTGCGAGGGCCGACCAGATCGACCGTGCCGCCCTCGTCGAGCTCGCCGAAGGCCATCGAAAAGAAACGAGGTAGCGTCCGCAAGGTGCGGATCGCGACCTGGAACGTCAACTCGCTGAAGGCGCGTCAGCCGCGCGTCGAGGAGTGGCTGGAGTACGCGCGGCCCGACGTGATGTGCATGCAGGAGACGAAGCTGGCCGACGACGCGTTCCCGGCACTCGCGTTCTCCGCGCTCGGGTACGACTCGGTGCACCACGGCCACAACCAATGGAACGGCGTGGCCATCCTGTCGCGGGTCGGCATCGACGACGTCACCACTGGGTTCGACGACGAGATCGTCGACCCCTACGAGGGCGATGCCCGCCTCCTCGCCGCAACCTGCGGCGGTGTCCGTGTCGTGAGCGCGTACGTGCCCAACGGCCGCGAGGTCGGCACGGATTTCTACGAGCGCAAGCTCGTGTGGCTCGGAAGCCTGCACGACTGGCTCGTCAGCAACCATTCGCCCGATCATCAGGTCGCGGTGCTCGGCGACTTCAACGTCGCACCGGAAGACCGCGACGTCTGGTCGACGAAGGCGTTCACCGGATCGACGCACGTCACCGAACCCGAGCGCGCGGCAGTGTCGCGTCTGCGCGAATGGGGTCTCGAGGACGCGTTCCGCCACTGCTATGCCGACGACCGTCTCTTCACCTACTGGGACTACCGGCGCGGCGACTTCCACGAGCACCGCGGCATGCGCATCGATCTGGCGCTCGTCACACGGCCGCTCGCGGAGCGGATCACGTGGTCGGTCGTCGATCGCAACGCTCGCAAGGGCAAGCTCCCCTCCGACCACGCCCCGCTGATCGTCGACTTCGCGTAGCGCTGGTACGTTCTGAGTCATGCGCCGTTGGCTCTGGGCACTCGGCGGGCTGATCGCCGTGTTGGTCGTCGTGCTCGTCGTCGTGTTCGTCACCCGCGACGATGGTTCCGACTCGGCTTCGTCGACGACGACGACCACCACCAGCAGCGCGACCACGACGACAAGCCCGACGACGACCACGTCGACCGCCGCGCCCGCTACCACGTCGACGCTGCCGCTCCCACCGGTCACCGACGACCCGCAGAGCTACGCCGAGTACCTCTTCGTCACGTGGCGAAACGGAAACAAGACCGCCGCCGCCAACGTCGCGAGCTCCGACGCGGTGAGCCAGATCTTCGCGCAGTCGTACCAGGCAACGAGTGGGTGGACGTTCCAAATGTGCGACCCCGCCGCGGGCTCGCTCTACTGCACGTGGACCGGCACCAACAACACCAAGTTGTTGATGACCGTGCGCACACTCACCGGTGGGCTTCCGATCCAGGTCGTGATGGTGCAGTTCCAGACACCCTGACGACGAGCAAGCCGGGAGGCGACCATGAGCGAGGGACTCGACGCAACGATGGCACGAATCGACGGTGTGAAGGACGTGATGACGGTCCGCCGCGTCTTCGGCGAGGCCTACCAGGTGGACGACGTGACGATCATCCCCGTCGCCGTGGTCCGTGGCGGCGCGGGAGGCGGCGGCGGCGAGGGCACCGGCAGTGAGAACGGGAACCAGGGCAGCGGCATCGGTGGCGGCATGGGCTTCGGCGTGAACGCGCGGCCCGTGGGCGTGTACGTCGTGAAGGACGGCGAGGTCACCTGGCAACCGGCGGTCGACGTGATGCGCATCATCGTCGGCGGGCAACTGCTCGGGCTCGTAGCGATCCTCGCAGTCCGCAGCATCTTGCGCCGCCGGCACTGACAATTCGCGGCTGCACGCGCCCTTCCACTCGTAGCATCACCTCCCTGTGTCGATACCACTCTCGATGCGCGCGATGCGCGCACGTCCCCCCGATCGCGCACTCGAGTGGGCACAGGTCGCCATTGGAACCCGCCGGACTCGGCTCGTCAATGTGCGCCCCCTGACGGGCGGCGTGTCGAGCTCGGTGCACGCGCTCGACATCGTCGACGCGCGCAGCACACGTCACCCACTCGTGATGCGGCGCTATCTCGACGACGATGACCACGCGACCGATGTGAGTGAAGAGGCTTCCACGCTCGTAGCACTCGAGCGGAGCACGCTCCCTGCGCCCGGCTTGGTCGCGGCCGATCCCAGTGGCCAGGACGCCGGTGCACCCACGGTGCTGATGACTCGCCTCCCGGGTCGAATGCTCCTCACCCCGGGGGATCCGGCAAGGTGGAGAGAGCAGATCGCCGCCATGCTTCCCCGCATCCACTCCTTGGCGATCGACACCGATTCGGTGGTCGACATTCTCGACGCAAGCCAGTTCGGGATCCCAACGTGGGCACGCGACGCTGCGGTCTGGCGAGACGCAGCCACGGCAGCTCAGCAACCGCCACCGGCGTACGAGCCGTGTTTCGTGCACGGTGACTACCAGCAATTCAACATGCTGTGGTCGCGCGAACGATTGAGTGGTGTCGTCGACTGGACGTTCTCGCGTCTCGGCATGCCCGAGCGCGACGTCGGGCACTGCCGGCTCAACTTCGCGATCCTGTGGGGCGTCGACGCGGCCGAGGATCTCCGCCGGCGTTACGAGTCGATCGCGGGACGCGAGGTCGATCCGTATTGGGACCTCCACGCGGCAATCCGTTTCCTCCCCGGCTGGGGAGATGGCATCCAGACCCAAGCCGGACGCCGGATGCGTGTGGACACGCCCGGCATCAACGGGCGCGTCGAGGACCTCGTCGCCACGATCCTGAGACGGCTGTAGGTGATCGAACTCCGCGATTCACTGCCCCGTTTGTTTCGCTCAGCAGAGCAAATAGGGCAATGAATCTCGTGTCGTGGCCACGGGAGGTCCGTCAGAGCGCGGCGCGCACGCGCATCACTTGCGGATCGCGCTCGACGTCCTCGAGTGGGAACCACCCCACTGCGGTCACATCCGGATCGTCGGTCACGACGGGCTCGTCGTCGCTGTCGACGAGGAAACACACTTCAGGTCCGAGACCGTAGGTTCGGCGGTAGAGCACGGAAACGACGGTTCCACCGATCCCGGCCTCCTCGCGCAACTCCCGGAGCGCCGCGTGCTCGAGCTCCTCGCCCGGCTCCACGCCACCGCCGGGCAGCGTCCAGAACTCGTCGAGGTAGCGCACCATCAGGATCCGGTCGCCGCGGAGCACGGCAGCGCACGCTCGGGCCCGGGGCGCGATCCGCACCGCGATCTGTTCCAGCGCCCCGGCAAGCAGGTCGTCGTCGCCGATGTCGAGCGCGTACAGCACCGCGTGCACCGATCCCATCCACCGGTAGAAGCGCATGCGACCCGAGAAGTCTGGGTCGATGGGACCGTAGTGCTCGATGGCGGCGCGCGCCGCGGTCAACCCGAACGCGTTGAAGATGCCGACGAAGTCGATGGCGGGATCACCGATGCCGACGTCCTCGAAGTCGATCATCGCCAGCCGGCCGCCGACCAGGATGTGATCCACACCGAGGTCGCGATGCACGAGCGCGGGCTCGAAGTCGACGTCACGGAGGAAGATCGCGTACTCACCTTGGACCTCGCGCGCGAGTGACGGAGCGAGCAGCGGCAGGACGCGGCCCTCGACCTCGCGCCAGAGCGCCTCGTAACCGATTCGCCATTCGTCGACGGTTCCCGCGTCCCCGAGCAGTTCCCGGGCGCGCGCCACCGGAAACGAGTGGAGCTCGCGCAACATCGCGCCGAGCACCGAGGACTCGAGAGCACCGTCCGTGAGGGCGGACCCGCGGAGCTTCTCGTACACATGGAACGGCAGCCCCTCCCACTCGCCCACCGTGCCCAGCTCTGGCACCGAGAAGGTCACGTGCTGCGCGAGTTCGGGCAACAAGCGGCGTTCGCGTGCATGGCCACGGGCGACCGCATCGTTGCGTGGGAACTGCGCGATCCGGGATTGGTCGAGCTCGAACGTCCACGACGCCCAACCATCGCCGATCGGCACGACCGTGGCGGGTTCCAAGCCGACCGCCGCGAGCGCCGCGCGTGCGTCGTCGGGAGACATCGCACCCCAGGCTATGAATGCGCTTGCAACGCCTCGATGAGTTTTGGCACGACCTTGTGCACGTCACCGACCACGCCGAGGTCGGCGATGCCGAAGATCGGGGCCTCGGCGTCCTTGTTCACCGCGATGATGTTCTCGGATCCCTTCATGCCCACCATGTGCTGCGTGGCCCCTGAGATGCCGAGCGCGATGTAGAGCTTGGGCTTCACGACCTTGCCGGTCTGCCCGACCTGCTTCGAGTACGGCACCCACCCGGCGTCGACGATCGCCCGCGACGCGCCCGACGCGCCGCCGAGCAGCTTCGCGAGCTGCTCGACGAGTGGGTCGTAGGCCTCCGCGCTGCCGAGCCCGCGGCCACCCGACACGACCACCTTCGCCTCTTCGAGCTTCGGCCCTTCGCGCTCCTCCACGTGGCGCTCGAGCACCTTTGCCTCGCCGGCGCGTCCGGCGTCGGGCGCGGGCACGGCCACGACCGCCGCGGCGCTACCACCGCTCGGCTCGGCCGCGAACGACTTCGGGCGGATCGCAGCAAGAAACGGCGCCTCGCCCTCGAACTCGGTGTCGACGAGCGTGTTGCCACCGAAGATCGCAGCACCCACGATCACCTTGTCGCCGTCGACGCGCAACGCAACTCCGTTGGTGAGTACGGGGCGGTCGAGCTTCACCGACAAGCGGGAGATCGCGTCACGGCCGTCGTAGCTCTGCGCGAACAACACCAGTTCGGGATGGTGCTCTCCGATCAACGCTTCGAGTGCGGCAGCACCGACGACGCCTGGCAACGCGTCACCCGGATCCACCGCGTACACCGTCGTGGCGCCGTGCTCGCCGAGTCCCGCTGCGAGCGCGTCGGCATTCGCGCCGATGTGCACCGCCTCGAGTGTCCCGCCGAGCTCACGCGCCTTGGTGAGCAACTCGAGCGTCGCGGTCGACGGCTTGTCGCCGTCCGCCTCGGCAAACACCCACACCTTGGAAATCGCCACCGCTTACCTACTCTCTCTCGTCGAGGACTTGGCCTCTCTCAGATGATCTTGAGGTCCTCGAGGAACGACACGATGCGCGTGTAGGCCTCGCCGTCGTCCTCGATCTTCTCGCCGGCTTGCCGCTCGGGGGCGGCGGCAACGGACACGATCTGCTGGCGTGCACCCGACCAGCCGACCTCGTCGGGGCTCAGGCCGAGATCGGCCACTGTCACCTGGTCGACCGGCTTGTTCTTCGCCGCCATGATCCCCTTGAACGACGGGTAGCGCGGCTCCACGACACCCGCGGTCACGCTCACCACTGCGGGCAGCGACGCAACGACGACGTCGTAGCCGGCTTCGGTCTGGCGTTGGATGGTGACCTTGCCGTCGCCGACCTCGACGTGCTTCGCGAACGTGAGCGACGGCCAACCGAGCAGTTCCGCGATCTGCGCGGGCATCGTGCCGGTGTAGCCGTCAGTCGATTCGGTGGCGGTCAGCACCAGGTCGACGTCGCCCGCGCGCTCGACGGCCTTGGCGAGCACCTTCGCCGTCGACAGCGCATCGGAACCGGCGAGCGCCTCGTCCGACACGAGCACGGCTCGTGCCGATCCCATGGCGAGGCCGGTGCGCAGGCCCGAGACCTCACCGTTCGGCGCCATCGACACGAGGATCACCTCACCTCCACCCGCCTTGTCGGCGAGTTGGAGCGCCATCTCCACTCCGTACATGTCGGAGTCGTCGATCTGCGGCTTGGCCGAGCGGTCGAGAGTGTGGTCGGCGTCGAGGTTCCCCGGCACGTTCGGGTCGGGGATCTGCTTCACGCAGACGGCGATGTTCATGAGTGGTCGACTCCCAAGCTTTCCGGGCGCGCCGGGCGGGGCGCCGGGGCAGGCGTGATTCTTGCCTCCCTGTGCGCTCCGGTTCCAAACGGGCGACGAGCGGAGTCGGCCAGTACCGTCGAACGGTGACACCGCCGGCACACGTCCCAGCCGACGTCC
>JBBDHW010000045.1:0-10210 GCA_040880805.1 Acidimicrobiia bacterium
GCGGGCTCGACCGCGTCGAGCCCGGCGAGGCGATCGAGCGCAGCCTCCACTTTGTCGGCCGCTCGCTGCTCCGCCTCGGGCCATTTCACGCGCCGCGAATCGTGGGCGAGGAATTCGTGCACGATCCGCCGCGCCCAGGTGGACAGCTGGCGCCAGGCGACACCTTCACGCGCGCCCTCTGCGAGCGTGTCGCGGAGCGCGGCGACGAACGCGTCGAGCTCACGCGTGGCCTCGAGCTCGTGCTCGTACCAGCTGGGACGCGGCTCGCGGTCGGGAACCGCGCGCTCCTCGGCCAGTTGCGCTTCCAACGCGCGTGCATGTGCATCGAGCCGCTCGTGCCACTGCGTTGCGCCGCGCACTACGCCGGCCCCGCGGCTGATGCGTTCCCAGCGTGCGGACGGGATTGGACGTGTGTGGAACCAGACCGGTGCGCTCGCGAGCAGTGTCATCACGTCGTGGCGGTGGAAGTCGCGGTCGGGGAGCGCGAGGAGCGCGAGGAGTGAACGCCCGAGCACGCTCTCGGCCAGGGTGCGCACCGCCGCCCCGTTGTGCGGGATGCCGGCGGCCTCGAGCTGCTCGTGCACGAGGCGCGCGTAGGGCTCGGCCGAGCCGTAGAGGATGGCCATGCGTTCGAGCGGTACGCCGTCGACGAGTGCTGCCATCACGAGCCGGATCGCGGCGCGTACTTCGTCGTCGGGATCCGACGCCGACACGACCTCGGTGCCATGAGGGGGAGTGATCGCGACGGAACCGTCGAGGCCGAGGCCGAGGCCGAGGCGCGCGATCGCCGCGGCAACTCCTGCATCGGCGCGTTCGACACCGGTGACACCCGCGACCACCGTGACCGGCGCGTGCTCGGCAACGGTGTTCAACAGCGCGGCGCCCGGCATCGACAGCTCTTGCGGTAGGTACAGCACGATCGCGCCCAGGTCGGCGAGGACCGGGGAGCCGTGCCGGACCGCGGCCACCGCGGTGTCCATCAGGTCGCGCTCGTCGTACCAGTCGCGCGCGTGCGCGGCGCGCGCGGCGCGGTACACGCGGACGACGTCGGCCGCACGCCTTCCCGCGCGCGCGAGGCGGTCGAGCGCAACGTTGTCGCACTGCGACAGCTCCCGGTATGCGTCGACGAGCGCTTGCTCCGTTGCCGGGTGTTCCGCGACCGCGGCGAACATGCCCGGTTGGCGCGTCAGCACGCCGCGCACCGCGGCTCCGAGCACCGGTGTGGACACGGGCCGGCGAGCCGCGGCGGCAAGGCGTGACGCGCCGAGTAGTTCCGCGACGCGGTAGACGGTGAGGAAGGTGACGCCCGCGATGCCGATGCCGCGATCGGTGACGGGCCCGAGCACGCCCGATCCGAGCATCCGGCGTGCCGCCACACCGACGTAGTTCGTGGGAACGACCACGCTCACCGGCGCGAGCGGATCGCCGTGCTTCCCCGCGGCAACCGCGTCGCGCAACGCCTGCGCGGCCGGCTGGCCGTAGGCGACAGTGACGAGCTCGATCCCTGACACCATTCTCTCGGTCGACTCCACTCCTGCGTCCCGGGCGTCCGCCCACGCCTCCGTTGCGTCTCGTACGGATCGTACGGCGGAGGTGCGACACTCACCGCGAGCCGGGTACCTTCGGCCTTGTGCCGGACGGCGTGAATCACCTGCAGTCGGCACGGAGTCGGGTCGTCTTCGCCCTGGTGTGTGGCGCGATCGCGACCCTCGTGGCGGCGTGGTTCGTGCCCTGGCAGATCACGGTGCTGGTCGGCTGGGACGTCGCCGCACTGGCGGTGCTGATCCGGGTCTGGACCCAGATCTGGCACTACGACCCGGTGCAGACGCGCGAGTGGGCGATGCGCGAGGACGACACGCGCACCGGTGCCGAGATTCTCCTCCTCGGCGCCGGCGTGGCCAGCCTCGTGGGCGTGGGCTTCGTCTTCCTGAAGGCGCAGGAAGGCGGTCGGTATCAAGAGGTGTTGCTCGAGGCCATGGGCATCGCCACCATCGTGATCTCGTGGCTGGTCGTGCACACCACGTTCACGCTGCGCTACGCGCACCTCTACTACACGGAACCCATCGGCGGGATCGACTTCAAGACGCAGGGTGCGGAGGTACCCGACTATCGCGACTTCGCCTACACCGCGTTCACCGTGGGCATGACCTACCAGGTATCCGACACCGACATCACGATGCGGGAGATGCGCCAGACGGTGATGCGGCACGCGCTGCTGTCGTTCGTGTTCGGCGCGGTGATCATCGGCGCCACCGTCAACATCGTCGCCGGTCTCCTCAACGCGTAGGGTCGCGCACGAATGGAAGTCGCCAACTCGCTCATCGAACTGGTCGGCAACACGCCGCTCGTGCGGCTCGGCCGCGTGGGCCGCGACCTCCGCTGCGACCTGATCGCGAAGCTCGAGATGCTGAACCCCGGCGGCAGCGTGAAGGACCGGCCCGCCGTTGCCATGATCGACGCCGCCGAGCGCGACGGACTGCTGCAGCCCGGCGGCACCATCGTCGAGCCCACGTCGGGCAACACCGGTGTGGGTCTCGCCATCGTCGCCGCGCACCGCGGCTACCACTGCATCTTCGTGATGTCCGACAAGATGAGCGAGGAGAAGGTTTCGCTGCTGCGCGCGTACGGCGCCGACGTGGTGGTGTGCCCCACGGCGGTGCCGCCCGAGCACCCCGACTCCTACTACTCGGTGGCCGACCGGCTCACGCGCGAGACGCCCGGCGCGTTTCGCCCCGACCAGTACTCGAACCCCGCGAATCCGGACGAGCACGAACGGTCCACCGGCCCGGAGATCTGGCGGCAGACGGCAGGTCGGGTCACCCACTTCGTCGCGGGAATCGGCACCGGCGGCACCATCACCGGCGTCGCCCGCTACTTGAAGTCGCAGAACACAGAGGTGCAGGTGATCGGCGCCGACCCCGAAGGCTCGGTGTTCTCCGGCGGGTCGGGCCGTCCCTATCTCGTGGAGGGGGTGGGCGAAGACTTCTGGCCCACCACGTTCGATCCGTCGCTCGTCGACCGCACGGTGATGGTCACCGACGCCGAGTCGTTCGCGGCGGCACGGCGAGTGACGCTCGAAGAGGGCATCCTCATCGGCGGGTCGTGCGGCACCGCGGTGCACGCCGCGCTCGTGGTCGGCCGCGAGCTCGGCCCCGACGCGGTGGTCGTGGTGCTCCTGCCCGACTCCGGGCGCAACTACCTGTCGAAGATCTTCGACGACGACTGGATGATCCGCTTCGGCTTCCTGCGGATGGAAGGCACGACCGCAGGCGACGTGCTCGACGCGAAGGACGATTCCATCCCCGAGCTCGTCGTGATCACTCCGGATGTCGCGACCCGCGACGCATTCGCGCGCATGCGCGAACTGGGTGTGTCGCAGCTTGTCGTCGCGACCACGACCGACCTGCCGCTCGCGGCCAAAGAGGTGTCGGGGATGCTGTCGGAGCTGCCGCTCATGGACAAGGCGTTCCTGAATCCCGAGGTGCTCGACCACCCGGTGGTCGACGTGATGGAGCCGGCGCCACCCATGGTGGGAGTGGGGGAGACGGTCTCCGACGTGGTCGACCGGCTCGAGCACTGCACCGCGGTGCTCGTTCTCGACGGTGGGCACCCGGTGGGCATCCTCACCAGCCAGGACGTGCTCACGTTCCTCGCGGTCCGGTCACCCAGGTAACCCATGGATGGCTTCGAGACCCGCGCCATCCACGCGGGCCAGGACCCCGACCCCGCGACCGGCGCCGTCGTGCCGCCCATCAGCGTCTCGTCGACCTTCGCGCAGGAAGCGGTCGGGGAACATCGCGGCTTCGAGTACGCACGCAGCGGGAATCCCACGCGGCGCGCGTACGAGGAGTGTGTCGCGTCGCTCGAGGGTGCAACGCACGGCTTTGCGTTCGCGAGCGGAATGGCCGCGGAAGACGCAGTGCTCCGGCTGCTCCCGCCCGGTGCGCGCGTCCTGATCCCGAACGACGCGTACGGCGGCACCTTCCGCCTCGTCGCGCGCGTGCTCGCGCCCGCAGGCCTCGAGTACGCGGTGGCCGACCTCACCGACCTCGACGCGTGCGCGCGCGACTGGCACGACGGCACCACGATGGTGTGGGTCGAGACGCCCACCAACCCCACGCTCACCGTCGTCGACATCGCCGCGGTATGCGAGCTCGCACACGCGCGTGGCGCACGGGTCGTGGTCGACAACACGTTCGCGACGCCGTACCTGCAACGGCCGCTCGAGCTCGGTGCCGACATCGTGGTGCACTCCGCGACGAAGTACCTCGGCGGGCACTCCGATGTGATCGGGGGTGTCGCGGTCACCAGCGATCCCGAGCTCGCGGAGCGCATCGGGTTCCTCCAGAACGCGGCCGGTGCGGTGCCGAGCCCGTTCGACTGCTACCTCGTGCTCCGGGGCATCAAGACCCTCGCCGTGCGCATGGACCGCCACTGTGCGAACGCGCATGCCGTCGCCACGATGCTCGTCGATCATCCCGCGGTCTCGCGTGTGCTCTACCCCGGCCTCGCCGACCATCCCGGGCACAACGTGGCGCGCCGCCAGATGCGCGACTTCGGCGGCATGGTGTCGTTCCTCGCCGCGGGCGGGGAGGAGACCGCGCTCGCGGTAGTGGCGACCACGCGCCTGTTCACGCTGGCCGAGTCGCTCGGCGGCGTCGAGTCGCTCATCGAGCATCCGGCACGCATGACGCACGCGTCAGTCGCTGGATCACCGCTCGCCGTCGATCCTGCGCTCGTGCGGCTGTCCGTCGGCATCGAGACGACCGTCGACCTCGTCGCCGACATACGCCAAGCGTTGGATTCGGGCGCCTCCTGAAGATATACGCGACGCGGCCGGGATATACTTGCTCGATGGCGAAGCATCTCGTGGATATCGACGAAGACGCGCTGAGTGCGGCGCGCGCCGAGCTCGGCACCGACACGCTCAAGGACACGGTGAACGAGGCATTGCGGCTGGTTGCGACGCCGCGGGCCGAGCACGTCGCTCGCGCTCTCGACGTCCTTGCCGCGGCCGACCTCCTCGATCGCGAGGACGCGTGGCGCTGACGCACCTCGTCGACACGAGCGTGCTGACTCGCCTTCGAACGAATCCGGTCCGCGAGGCCCTCGAGCCGCTTGCCGCAGCCGGTGTGCTCGCTCGGACGAACATGTCGGATCTCGAGATCGGCTTCTCCGCGCGCAACGCACGCGAGTGGGATTCGCTTGTTCGCGCACTCGAGGTACTGCCTCTGGTCGAGATCGAGGTTCAACATTTCGCCCGCGCGCGGCAGGTGCAACGCGTGCTGGCATCACGCAGCCAGCGTGGCCGCAAGGTTCCGGACCTCCTGATCGCGGCTGCCGCCGAAGATCTGAAGCTCACTCTCCTGCACTACGACGCCGACTTCGATCGCATCGCGCGCGCGACTGGACAGCGCTGTGAGTGGGTCGTCCCTGCAGGCACCGTAGCCTGATCGCCGTTACGCGACGGAGGTGCCGTACATGTTGCCGAGCGAGTCGGAGATCAGCTCGAGCCGCTCGCCGTCGGGGCCACGGAAGTACAACGACGCGCCGCTGATGTGCTCGTAGGGCACACCGGCGGCGTCGAGCTTGACCTTGAGGTGTTGCCACCGCGCGGGTTCCACCGAGAGCGCGAGGTGATGCAGCCCACCGAGCACTTCCGCGTAGTCACGGAGGTCGAGCCCTGGGAAGTCGAAGAAGGCGAGGAGATTGCCGTTGCCGATGTCGAAGAAGAAATGCGTCGAGCCTTGGTAGTCGCGGTTCTCGAAGAGCTCGGTGAGGGGGAACTCGAGGAGATCTTGATAGAACTCGATCGTCCGCTCGACGTCGCGCGACAAGAGTGCGAGGTGGTGCACGCCGCGCGCCGCCGAGGCCCCGCGCTGCTCGAGCGGCCTCAGATGTCGGAGCCGGAGCGCGTCCCACTCGGCGCTGCGGTCCACGTCGTCGCCGTGTCGCACCATCGGATCCTCCTCGTCTCCCGATCGAACTTGCGTCAACGGCCCGCGCTCTACGCGGCGTACCGACGCAAGTTTGTCCGTGTAACCGGCGCTACGCCATCGCGCGGCGGATGATCGCGCCGACGGCGACGGCTTCCACGAGGAAGCCGTCGTGGCCGTTGATGGTCTCGACCACCTGGATACCCGACGCGGTGGCCACGAGCCGGGCGAGCTCCTGTTGGAGGCGCAGGGGGTAGAGGCGGTCGGACGACATGCCCGCGACCGTCACGTCGGCTTCCACTCGGGACAGCGCGTCCTCGATGCCGCCGCGACCGCGCCCGACGTCGTGATGGTTCATCGCCTCCGAGAGCGCGATGTAGCTGTTGGCGTCGAACCGGCGCGCGAGGCGCTCGCCGTGGTATTCGAGGTACGACTCCACCGCGTAGCGCCCGCCTTCGAAGGGGTCCTCGTCACCCTGGTGCCCGCGCGCGAACCGCTCGTGGAGCTCGAGCTCGGACCGGTAGCTGATCTGGCCGATCTCGCGCGCGATCGCGAGGCCGACGTGAGGGCCGTCGCCGGGCGGCGCGTCGTAGTAGTCACCGCCGCGCCACTTCGGGTCGGACTTGATCGCGCGGATCTGCGCGTGGCAGAGCGCGATCTGCTCGGCCGACGCCTGCGCACCGACGGAGATCACGATGGCACGCGCGACGCGCGCCGGGTGCTCCACGGCCCATTCGAGGACGCGCATGCCGCCCATCGACCCGCCGACGACCGAGTGCCAGCGGTCGATGCCCAGCTCGTCGGCGAGATCGGCTTCCACTGCCACCTGATCGCGGATCGTGATGCGCGGGAAGCGCGATCCGTAGGGGCGACCGTCTGGCGCGTCGGACACGGGTCCGGTCGTGCCCTGGCACCCGCCGAGCACGTTCGGGCACACCACGAAGAAGCGGTCGGTGTCGAGCGGCGCGCCGGCGCCGATCATGCCGTCCCACCAACCGTCATGGAGGTGGCCGGGTGCCGCGGGCCCGGTCGCGTGGCTGTCGCCCGTGAGCGCGTGGAGCACGAGCACCGCGTTCGACGCGTCGGGCGCGAGCGTCCCCCACGTCTCGTACGCGACGGTCACCGACGGAAGCGTTCCACCGGCCTCCAGCGCGAACACACGGTCGAACGTGACGAACTGCCGGCGCCCCGGCTCGTCACCGGCGCGCCATGCGCCCGTGACGGGCAGCGGCGGGGGGTCGGTCACGCTTTGGTTCCGCTCTCGGCGCTGCGCGCCGGGCCGCTCGGGCCCCGTTCGCTGCGCCGCAGGGTACCTGCGGCGCTATCGCTCACTCTTGGCGGCCCGGAAACCCGCCTCGAGGTCGGCCTGGATGTCGGGGAGGCTCTCGATGCCGACGGACAACCGCACGAGATCCTCGGTGACCCCGGTGCTCACCTGCTCTTCGGGCTCGAGTTGCGAGTGCGTGGTGGTGGCCGGGTGGATCGCCAGGCTGCGCACGTCGCCGACGTTGGCGAGATGACTGTGCAGCTCGAGCGCGTCCACGAACTTCTGGCCCGCCTCACGTCCACCCTTGATCCCGAACGCGACGATCGCACCGCAACCGTTCGGCAGGTACTGCTTCGCACGCGCGTTCCACGGGCTCGACGCGAGACCGGGATAGATCACCCACTCGACCTCGTCACGTGCCTCGAGCCACGAAGCGATCGCGAGGGCGTTCTGCGAGTGGCGCTCCATGCGCAGGCTCAGCGTCTCGAGGCCCTGCAGGAACAGGAACGCGTTGAAGGGCGAGATCGCAGGACCCACGTCGCGCTGGTACTGCAGCCGGCACTTCAAGATGTACTGCGCGGGCCGGAGCTCCTCGGGAAGCTGCGAGAACACGAGCCCGTGGTAGCTCGGGTCGGGCTCGGTGAAACCGGGGAAGCGTCCGCTCGCGACGTAGTCGAACTTGCCGCCGTCGACGATGATCCCGCCGATCGAGGTGCCGTGGCCGCCGATGAACTTCGTTGCCGAATGCACGACGATGTCGGCACCGTGCTCGAGTGGCCGGCAGAGGTACGGCGTCGCGAGCGTGTTGTCGATCACGAGCGGGATGCCGTTGTCGTGCCCGACCCCTGCGACACCTTCGAGGTCGAAGATGTCACCCTTCGGGTTGCCGATGATCTCGCCGTACAGCGCCTTGGTGTTCGGACGGATCGCGGCGCGCCACGCGTCGAGATCGTCGGGGTCGTCGATGAAGCTCACTTCCACGCCGAGCTTCGGGAATGTGTAGTGAAGCTGGTTGTACGTGCCGCCGTAGAGCGATGCCGACGACACGATGTGGCCGCCGTTCTCGGCGAGATTCAGAAGCCCCTGGAACTGCGCGGCCTGGCCACTCGCCACCGCGAGCGCGCCGACGCCGCCCTCGAGCGCGGTCAAGCGCTCTTCGAACACGGCCTGCGTGGGGTTCATGATCCGCGTGTAGATCATCCCGAGCTCCTCGAGGCCGAAGAGCGCGGCCGCGTGCGCGGTGTCGCGGAACACGAAGCTGGTGGTCTGGTAGATGGGGACGGCCCGCGCGCCGGTGGTGGGGTCGGGCACGGCGCCGGCATGGATCTGCTTGGTCTCGAAGCCCCAGCTGTCGGACATGCGCGGTCGCTCCTGGCTGTAGAGGGATCGGGTGCGCTGCGACGCTATGCCCGGCATTCCCGACTCATCAACTCTCGTTTCCGGGGGCGGTGACGGCCCGCGGAGACATTGCCCCCAACCGTGGGTATGTTCGGTCGGTGGCCCCAGAGAGAGCTATCGGGGTGGGAGAAGTGTTCGGCGGCCGCTACCGGCTCGACGAGCTGCTGGGTGTAGGCGGCATGGGCGAGGTGTTCGCCGCGCACGATCTGCTCCTCGACCGGCGCGTCGCGGTGAAGCTGCCGACGGTGTCGAGCGACGACGCACGCGAGCGATTCCGCCGCGAGGCGCGCGCGGCGGCCAGCCTCAACCATCGGAACATCGTCTCGGTATACGACTGGGGCGACACCGCCAACTTGCCGTTCGGGCACGGAGCCGGCTCGCCGTACCTGGTTATGGAGCTCGTCGCCGGCCGGAGCCTCCGCGACACTCTCCGCGAACGGCGCGTGCTCGCGCCCCGCGATGTCGCCGCGATCGGCGTGCAGATCGCCGACGCGCTCGCGCACGCACATGCGCACGGTGTGATCCACCGCGACGTGAAGCCGAGCAACCTGCTCGTCACCTCTACGGGTGAAGTACCGAATTACGAAGTGAAGGTCACGGATTTCGGTATCTCGAAGTCGACGAGCGGGGAGGCACTCACCGATCCGGGCGCGGTGATCGGTACGCCGGGATATCTGGCGCCCGAGCAGGCCGCGGGGCTCACGGTCGACGCGCGCAGTGACATCTACTCCCTGGGTGTCGTGCTCGGCGAGCTGCTCACCGGTACGCGTGACGGCACGCTCGATGCGCGCGCAGGCGTCACCGAGCTCGAGCGCGTCGTGACGCGTGCACGCGCGCAGGATCCGGCCGCGCGCTACCAGCGCGCGAGCGATCTCGGCGATGTGTTGCGAGCCGTGGTCCGCCTGCTCGATAGGCCCGTCACCGCGAATGCGGTCCCGCTTCCCGCGCCCGGGCGCGCGCCTGCGCCCACGCCGCGGCACCACCGGAGAACGCGCCACCTCGTCGCGATCATGTCGGCGCCGTTGGTGCTCGTCGCCTGCGGTGCGTTCGCGTATTACGAGCTCACGCGCCCTCCAGCGGTCCAGGTGCCCAACGTCGTCGACCGCGACGTGTTCACCGCCGCCGACACGCTGCAGAAGGCGGGCTTCCGCGTCGACAGCATCGTGGCCGACAACCCGCGTCCCGGCGGCGTCGTCTTCGCGCAGTCGCCGCGACGCGGGCATGTGGTCGACCAGGGCTCCACCGTCACGATCACGATCAGCGACGGCGTCGCGACGATGCCCGACGTTATCGGCGCCAACGTCGACGACGCGCTCGCATCGGTCCGCCGCGTCGGGTTCGTCGACGTGCAGGTTGTCGACGACTATCGCGACGACCTCGATCCCGGCACGGTGGTCGGCACCACGCCGGTTCCCTACTCGGACGCGTCGAAAGCCGAGCCGGTCAACGTCGTGGTCGCGCGCGATCCACACGTGACCGTGCCCAACCTCGTGGCCGTGGACGAGGCCACCGCCACCACGACGCTCCAGCAGCTCGGGCTCGTCGCCGCGGTCAAGACCGCGAGCAGCCGGACCGTCGGCGCCGGCCTGGTGATCAGCGCGATCCCCTC
>JBBDHW010000045.1:10220-18625 GCA_040880805.1 Acidimicrobiia bacterium
ACCGCCTCGTCGTGCGGGGCACGACGGTCACGCTCACGGTGTCGTCCGGGCCGAAGCTCGTGGCGGTTCCCTATGTGGTCGGCTGGTCGGCCGACGACGCGCTCGGGGAGCTCCAGGACGCCGGGTTCGCGGTGGCCATCGCGACCGCGCCGGTGCCGAACAGCCAGGTCGGCGACGTGGTGGCCGAGGACCCGCCGGGCGGGCGGGCCCCGGAGGGTGGCACCGTCACCGTCACCGTCGGGATCCGCCAGCCCGCGAAAGGTAGATAGTTCGCCTCGCTAATTAGTCTGGTAAACTATCGGGCGTGACCACTCCGACCGCCACCTCCACCCCCTCGGGCCCCACGCCCACCGAACTCGCCCCCGAGGTCCTTGCGTCCCGGCTGCGGCTGGCCAACGCCCGGCTCGCCCGCCGGGTGCGGCAGGAGGCGCTGAGCGGGGGCGACGACCTCACCGCGTCCCGTCTCGCCGCGCTCGCCACCATCGAAAACCTCGGGCCGATCACCCTCGGCGAGCTCGCGGCCGAGGAGCAGGTGCAGCCGCCGAGCATGACCCGCATCGTCGCCCGGCTCGAGGAGCACGGCTTCACCACTCGTGAGGTCGACGCGCAAGACCGCCGCATCGTGCGCGTGCAGATCACCGACGCCGGCCGCCAAACCCTCGCGCGCAGCCGCACGCGCAAGAACGCGTTCCTCGCCAAGCGCGTCGCGCGCTTGTCGCCCAACGAGCGCGCCGCGCTCGCCGACGCGCTCCCCGTTCTCGAGCAGCTCATCGGCGACTGATGGCCACCGCGCGGGGCATCGCGTCCACCACGTTCCGCTCGTTGCGCACGCGCAACTACCGGCTGTTCTTCATCGGCCAGGGCATCTCGCTCTGCGGAACCTGGATGCAGACCATCGCGCTCGGGTGGCTCGTGCTGAGCCTGTCGCACAACAGCGGCGTCGCGATCGGTGCCGTCATCGCGCTGCAGTTCGTGCCCACACTCTTCCTCGGGGTGTGGGGCGGCGTGCTCGCCGACCGCTTCGACAAGCGCCTCCTGCTGATCCTGAGCGCCATCACGATGGGGTGCGCGGCGGCAACCCTCGCGGTGCTCACGCTCACTGGCGTCGTCGCGCTCTGGATGGTGTTCGCGATCGTCCTCGTGCAGGGCCTCGCGCAAGCGGTCGACAACCCGGCCCGGCTCTCGTTCGTCTCCGAGATGACCGGTCCGGCCGACCTCCCGAACGCCATCGGGCTCAACAGCGCGCTGTTCCAGGTGGCGCGCATCGTCGGCCCGGCGTTCGCGGGCGTGATCATCGTGCTGGTGGGCACGGGTCTGTGTTTCGCGCTGAACGCGCTCTCGTACGTCGCGGTGATCGGCGCACTGCTCTTGATGGACACATCGGTGCTCCACCGCGGTGCGCCGGTGGCCAGGGCAAAGGGCCAGATCCGAGAAGGCCTCCGCTACATCCGGGAGACGCCCGAGTTGCGGTCGATCCTCATCATGACGGCCGTGGTCGGAACGCTCGCGATCAACTTCCCGGTGGTGCTGCCGCTCTTCGCGAAGGTCACCTTCGACGGCAACGCCGCCACGTACAGCTGGATGACGGTGTCGATGGGTATCGGCGCGCTCGTCGGAGCTCTGGTGGTCGCGCACAAGTCGAAGCCCACCGGGCTCGTCGTGGTGGTGAGCGGCCTCGGGTTCGGTGCCGCGATCATCATCGCCTCGCTCGCGCCCACGATCGCGTTGTTCGTGTTCGTGGTCGCGTTCGTCGGCGCCGGCCAGATCACGTTTCTCGCCACGTGCCAGTCCACCGTGCAACTCGAGGCGGAACCGTCGAAGCGCGGGCGGGTGATGTCCGTCTACACGATCACGATCCTCGGTACCACGCCGATCGGCGGTCCGCTCATCGGCTGGATCAGCCAGGAGTTCGGCCCGCGCTACGGCTTCGCGATCGGTGGCGTGGCCACCCTCGCCGTCACCCTCTTCTTCGCCCGCACCCTGCTGCGCGCCCCGCGCCGCAGCTCCACCAACGAACCGGCGTCGCTCGAGGTCGTAGAGCGACCTCTGACGACGCCGGTTGCGTCTACGTAAGGCGGGTCTGCGGGAGCTCGTCGATGCCGCCGGCGCGGAGCTCTTCGACCGCGGGCACCGGGTTCGGGTCGGAGAACAGCGCCGCGTCGGTGTAGTCGGCCGGACGGCTGGTGCCGTCGACCATCCAGCACGACGCTTCGAGCGCGATGCCGTTCGGGTCGGTGAAGTAGACCGACCGGACGAAGCCGTGGTCGACGACCGTGGTGACTTCGGAGCCGGCCGCGAGCAGCCGCTTGCGCAGCATCTCGAGCGCGTGCTCGTCGGGCACGTCGAACGAGATGTGGTCGAGCTGGATGGCGCGGTCGCTCGGCCCGCCCGCCGGCTTCGCGAACGTTTCCGCGCCGGGCACCTCGAAGAACGCGACCGTGTTGCCGGTGCCCATCTCGAAGAAGTAGTGGCGCATGGGCCCCGCCATCGTGGTGGCGACCAGGCGCATCCCGAGCACGCCCACGTAGAAGCGCACCGTGGCGTCCATGTCGGGGGTGACGAGCGCGAGGTGGTTGATGCCGCGCCAGCGCGGCGCGTCGGGGAGCTGATCGGTTCCAGCCATGCGCGATTCCTCTCGTGCGGAGCTTTCCATGGTATGGCTCGTGACAGGTGTTGGAACCCGCCTACACCGGGCGGGATTCCCATTCCTTCGACACCGCGCGGAAGTCGAGCCGGTCGACCGCGGCGATCTCGGCGCGGGCACGGCGGCTGAGCGACTTCGCCGACTGCTTGCCCATCGAGCGCACGACCCACTGACGAGCGAGGCCGGCGCCGGCGCGGCCGGGAGTGAGCCCGACGTCGGGCCGCCGTTCCGGGTCGAGCGCGATCGACAACGCGAGCGCGGTGACGAGGCCACGCCGCGGATCGACGCCCGCCTCGCGGAGTCGGTGGATCAGATAGGACGCGATCACCTGGATCTCGCGGATGCCGCGCCGTACGCTGCTGCCGAGCTGCATCGCGATTGGGATCGCGACCAGCGTGTACTTGATCGCCGGTACCGGCACCTTCTTGCCGGCCTTGGTGCTCAGCTTCGCAATCGGCAACGCGCGTTCCACGAACCCGGCGAGCGCGCCCGCGGTCGCGAACGACATCGCGAGGTGGTGCTCTGTCATCACCCGCTCGAAGTCGTCTTCGCTGTGAATGTCGAATGGCTCGTTGAACACCCGGTCGAGCGCGGAGTCGACCATGCGGCGTGCGCGATCGGTGAGCTGACGCGACACCCTACGGGGATATTCGACGGTCACGAACGCAGGCCCTCGAAGCGCAGGCCGTCGAGCAGCGTGTCGAGCAGGCGGTCGTAGCGCTCGGCCTTGTCGCCGCGCTTGGGATCGATGCCCACGACCTCGAGCATCACGAGCCCGTGCATCGAGCCCCACCAGATCTCGGCGATGTCGGCCGCGTCACCCTTGAACGCGCCGGCGTCGATGCACCGCTGCACGCTCGCGACGAGCCGATCGAAGGCACCGAACGCGACGCCGAGGCTGGGCTTCGTGGGTACGAAGTCCGGGACCGCGCCGCCGAACATCACCATGTAGTGCGTGGAGTGCGCGAGGGCGGTATCGCGGTAGGCGCGCGCACACGAGCGGAGGTCGGCAACCGGGTCGTCGGTCTTCGGCACCGCGCTCATGCCGTCGCAGAGGTGCCGGAACCCCTCCACGTAGAGCTCGTCGACCACGCCTTCCTTGCCGCCGAACCGGCTGTAGAGCCCCATCGTGGAGCAGCCGGCCTCCGTCGCGATCCGCCGGACGGTGAGGGCGCCCGCGCCGTCGGCCGACAGGATCCGGCTCGCGGCCTCGAGGATCGCCTGGCTCTGGTCGTCGTCACGGCTGGGCACGTCCATCAGTCTTCCCGGTTCTCGAAGGTTTCGCTTGACACCTGCAATAACTACGTTATCATAACGATGTCATAACAGTGTAACGCACGCGCAGGGGGATGGAGGCCGAGACCATGGAATCGCTCATCACACCACACGCCCGGCGAGCCGCCCCCTCGGGCGGGCGGCAGGTGCGCCCCCGGCGCGATGGGCCGCGGTCGGGACATGCCGGATACGACCGCCGCTGGCTCACCCTCGCGGTGCTGTGCGTGAGCCTGCTCGTCATCGTGATCGACAACACGATCGTCAACGTCGCGCTCCCGACCCTCCAGCGCGACCTCGGCACGAGCATCACCGACCTCCAATGGGTGGTCGACGCGTACACGCTCGTGTTCGCCGGGTTCCTCCTCACCTTCGGCGCGCTCGGCGACCGCTTCGGTCGCAAGGGCGCGCTCACCGTCGGCCTCGTGATCTTCGGCCTCGCGTCCACGGCGGCTGCGTTCTCCGGTGGCGTGAACCAACTCGTGGGTGCCCGCGCGGTGATGGGCCTCGGCGCCGCGCTCATCATGCCGGCGACCCTCTCGATCATCACCAACGTGTTCATCGACCCGCGCGAGCGCGCGATCGCGATCGGCATCTGGTCGGGCGTCGCCGGCATGGCCATCGCGCTCGGTCCCGTCGCCGGCGGGTTCCTGCTCGAGCACTTCTGGTGGGGCTCGGTGTTCATCGTGAACGTGCCGATCGTGGCGGGCGCGCTCGTCGCGGGCCGCTTCCTCGTTCCCACGTCGCGCAGTCTCGAGGCGCGGCCCATCGACGGGACCGGCGCGGTGCTCTCCATCGTGGGGCTGGTCGCGCTCGTGTGGGCGATCATCGAGGCGCCGAGCGACGGCTGGACGAGCGCCCCGATCGTCGGTGCGTTCGCGGTCGCGCTGCTCGCGCTGGCCGCGTTCGTCGCATGGGAGCGCAGCGTCGAGTACCCGATGCTCGACGTCCACTTCTTCCGCAACCCGCGGTTCACCGCCGCGAGCCTCACCGTCACGCTGGTGTTCTTCGCACTCGTCGGCTTCATCTTCCTCGCGACGCAGTACCTGCAGTTCGTGCTCGGGTACTCGCCGTTCGAAGCCGGCGTGCGCACGCTGCCGTTCGCGATCGCGATGATGATCGTGGCGCCGTCGTCGTCGAGGCTCGTCGAATGGGCGGGCACGAAGCGCGTCGTGGTCACCGGGATGCTGGTGTTCGCGACCGGCCTCGTGGTCGCGTCCACGTCGACGGTCGGCAGCGGCTACCCGCGGGTGGCGCTCGCGATGGTGCTGCTCGGCAGCGGCATGGGGCTCGCACTCGCGCCCTCCACCGAGTCGATCATGGGCTCGCTCCCGCGCGACAAGGCCGGTGTGGGCTCCGCCGTGAACGACACGAGCCGCGAGGTGGGTGCCGCCCTGGGGGTGGCGGTCGTCGGCAGCATGCTCTCGTCGATGTACGGGAGCCGGTTCCTCGACCAGATCCCCGCCGCGGTGCCCGCGCGTGCGCGTGACGCCGCCGACAGCTCACTCGGTGCCGCGCTCGCCGTCAGCGGCCAACTCGGTCGTGCGGGCGCCGGGATCGCCGACGTCGCGCGCGAGGCGTTCGTGTACGCGATGTCACGCGCGTCGCTCGTGACCGCGGCGATCGCGGTGCTCGGCGCGCTCGTTGCCTGGCGCTTCCTGCCCGCGCGCGCGACCGACGACGAAATTGTGCCCGCGCGTCAGCCCGCGTCGGCGAGGCCGATCGGACAACTCAGGCCGGTGCCGCCGAGCCCGCAGTAACCACCGGGGTTCTTCGCCAGGTACTGCTGGTGGTAGTCCTCGGCGTAATAGAAGGTGGGCGCGGGCAGGATCTCGGTGGTGATCTCGCCGTAGCCCGCGGCGCGCAGCACCTCTTGGTACATGTCACGCGACGTCTTCGCAGCCTCGAGCTGCGCGTCGGTGGAGCAGTAGATGCCGGAGCGGTACTGCGTGCCGACGTCGTTGCCCTGGCGCATGCCCTGGGTGGGATCGTGGCTCTCCCAGAACAGCTTCAGCAACCGCTCGTAGGGGATCACCTCGGGGTCGAACACCACGAGCACCGCCTCGGTGTGGCCGGTGCGACCGGAGCACACCTCCTGGTACGACGGGTTCGGCGTGATGCCCGCGGCGTACCCGACGGCGGTGGTGTACACACCGTCGGCCTGCCAGAAGACGCGCTCCGCGCCCCAGAAGCAGCCGAGGCCGAACATTGCCTGTTCGAGGCCGTCGGGAAACGGCGGCGTGAGCTTGTGGCCGTTGACGAAGTGCTCGGCGGGCACGGGCATCTCGGTGTCCCTGCCAGGAAGTGCGTCGCCGACCGAGGGCATGTCGTTCTTGCGACCAAACAGCGCCATGGTTCTCCTTCCCCGATCAGTCTTCCGGGCGCGCGCGACGTTACGCCCTCATCTTGTGCTTCTTGTTCTTGTGTTTCTTCTTCTTCGACTTGTCCCCCGCGGTGCCCATGGTGACGGCGGTGTCGTCGCCGACGATCGACGCGAGGTGGTGCACGCGCTCGCGCAGGTCCCGAACGTCGACGAGCAGATCGTCGAGACGTTGGATGAGCTCGCTGGCGTCGAACTGCAAGCGCGCGGCTGTCTCTGGCTCCACCGGAGTGAGCGACTCGATGACCTCGCGAAGACTCCGCCCGAGTCCCGCTTGTCGCTCCATTTGGACAGGCTACGCGCGTTCGAGCACCGCTCCGGGAATCGCGCCGGAGTTCGCGCTGGGGTTCACGTGATCGCGCACCTTGCGCATCGTCTTGGCGAGCTGTTGGAGCTCTTTGGGCGTGAGCACGCTGACGAAGCACTCGTCGAGATGCTCGAGGTGCACGGGCACCGCGGCCTCGATGCGCGCGAGCCCGGCCGCGGTGAGCGACGCATAGGCCACGCGGCGGTCCTCCGGGCACTGCTCGCGCACGACGAGGTGCGCCTTCTCGAGGCGATCGATCGCGCGCGTGAGGCCGCTCGGTGACAGCGCCACCTGCGCGGCCAGGTCGCACATTCGCAGCCGGTGGCCGGGCGACCGAGCCAAGCGCAGGAGCACCTCGAACCACTGGACGGACAGCGCGCACTCCTCCGTGAGCCGCCGCTCGAGCGCCGCCGACAACCCGGCGTGCGCTTCGAACAGGAGGATGGCAGCGGTGAGCCGTTCGTCGTCGAAGGGGGCGTCCGGAGCCACGGAGGAAGAATATCCGTAAACACTTGCACGCGCAAGGATCTGGGCTACGTGCGCATCCGCAACGAGCTCGGATCAGGCCGGTTCGGCTTCAGGTCACCTTCGACGGCGTCGTTACCGACCCGTGGGGCAGCACGCGGACCTGAGCCGACGAACCAGGTGTTGCCCACGGAGAGTGGCTAAAGTGGCGCTCCTCGTGGAATCTCCGGTATCGAATCCCGGGCAGGCGGAGGCGTGACGGACATGGCGGCCGGGGAGTACACGCTCGACCCGTTGGCGGACGCGAGCGGTGCCACGCGCACCGCTCACCATCCGGCGTTGGGTCGCGTCGTGTGGCGGTGGTGCCGCTGGACCCGCCTGCCGCTCACCCCCGGCATCCTCGTGGTGGCCGCCCTCACCATCGTGATCGACGTCGTCACCGCGTGGGACGACATCTCGCTCGGCCACCTCGGCCGCGTCTCCATCTCTCCCGCGCTGCCCCTCGGCGCGCTGCTCGCGTTCATGGTCGGTGTGCGTCGCCTCGGCCTCGACCGCGCCAACCTCCTCGCGTGGCGCGAGTTCCTCGTCGTCAGCAGTGCCGCGTTGGTCTTCGGGCTTCTCCAGTACACCGTGAACCTCGGCGGTTCGCGCGAAGCGTTCGGGTTGGTCCTCGCCGCGCTCGGCGAAGAGCTCGTGTACCGCCTCGCAGTCCTGATCATCGTCGGCGCCGCGTGCGCCGCGCTCGTCGGGCGCAATTGGCGCAATGCCGAAGACTGGGGTGTCGGTCCCGGGATCGTCGCGTTGCTCGCGGCTGGCCTCGTGTTCACGCTGCTGCCCGGCCACATCTCCCAGATGAGCGACGGCCTCCACGCGCTGCCGTTCGCGTGCCTCGGAGTGGTGCTCGGCTACGCAGTGCTGCGCACCGGCGCGCTGCTCCCGGCCGCCGTCGTGCACGCGCTCCTGAACCTCGCCACGATCGCCGCGCTCGAGGGGCAGGTGTCGGCCGGCGTGCGCAGTCTCCTCGCCGCCTTCGCGCTCGTCGCGCTCGTGCTGGCCACCATCGTGGCCGGCCGACGGCTCGGGATCCTGCGGCCGGTGCCCATGGAGGACGCGACCTGATCATTGGTCGCTCAGGCTGAACGCCGCGTACCGTTGCGACGTGTGAGAGCCGCGCGCGACCGGGCGCGTCGCCACGCTCGGAGGTCCGCCGTGGTGATGGCGGTCGTCCTCGTCGTCGTCACGGGTGTGCTCCTCGTCGTCGTCAACGATCTCGTCGACGGGTCGTCGTTCCACCCGGCGAGCCACGCGTCGCGGTTGTCAAGCGCGACCGACGACGG
>JBBDHW010000046.1:0-60219 GCA_040880805.1 Acidimicrobiia bacterium
CGACCCAACTGGGACCTACTCCCGACCGTCACACCCCGCTGAAATCCGATGAGCCGGTTTGGTGGTGGGACTTCTGACTTGTAGAGGTTCCAGCCGCGTCGAGCCGCGTGGGTGGTCGCATTCGCCATATTGTCCAACTCCGTTTCCGTGACGGTTTCGCCCGGAGTTGAAGCGGCTTCGATACTCAGGTCGAGGGCCCTAGTAGTCTCGGCCTTGCGAAGAGATTGGAGCACGCTCCGATCCGGACGAGCCCTGGCCCGGCCTTCGGTGCCGGGGCTCTGTTCGCGCTGGGCATCGAGGACCCAGCACTGAGCAGTTGCGCGCCGGGCGTCTAGCCTTTGGCGCGCACTTCAAGAATGTCAAGGGCAACAAGCTCCTGAAACAAACTTCCAATCTGACTCACAAGCTGATTCTGCTCGAACTCGATGTATCCCAAGTCCGAGAAGTCACTCGGAAATGTGGCTCCCTTCTCCTTGAAGATCACAATTCGGCGGTCGTAAAGAACCGACGCGGCGCCCAGTTCGTAGACAATGTTCTCGCTCGGTCGCCATACCTCAACCGGCTCACCATTCTCGCCTTGGGCGAATAGCTGCTCATCCGCGGTGAAGATAAAAATCCCGGACGAACATTCATCGCGCATCAGCTCAGCGCGGCAACCTTCGCGCTGATCGGACGGCCCTGGTTGGGCTCGTCCACAGCTACCGCGTACCTAACCTTGAACTGGTTGAGCATCCGGCGGTCGGTGCGGCCCGGCAGCACTTCGCGCTGCTTGGCGCGGCTCTCTACAACAATTTCCAGGCCGCGCTGGCGCACGCTGAACGACTCAGACGCGAGGCCGCGTAGACCACGACCGCCACGGACGCGAAGCGCCGGGGCTCAGCCGCGCCCGCTGACCCCGTTGCACGAGAGTTGGTCGGAGCTTTCGCGCCCTAAACGGTGCGCTAGTACCATCCCGGCTCCAGGAACGACGCGACCCAGGGTTTCGCGCCAGGATTCGCGCCGTCCCCCGGCGGGTGTAGTTCAGAGGCAGAACATCAGCTTCCCAAGCTGAGAACGCGAGTTCGATTCTCGTCACCCGCTCCACGAGAAGGCGCAGGTCAGCCCTGGTTTGCGCGCTGCTTTCGCCGATCCTCGAGCCGCGTTCTTGGTGCAGTTCGGTGCGTTTCACGACGCGGGGTTCCGCTGTTGTGTGCCTGGTCGGTGTCGAGCTTGGGATGTGGGCACGCCGCTGACCTCGACGTTTGGAGTACGGACGGCGGACACGCCGGTATGCTGGTGTGCCGCGGTGTGGTGCAGTACCGGGTGCATTTCGACCGACGCGTGCCGATAGCGCGCGCATGTCGAGAGCACGAACCGGGACAATGATCGAACGATCGCCAGGGCGGTGGCGCCTCCAGGTCACCGCCGACCCTGATCCAGTTACCGGTGAGCGACGCCGGCTTTCGCGGACGGTACGCGGCAGCCGTACCGACGCTCGTCACGCGTTGCAGCGGCTCGTCGTCGAGGCGGGCGCGGGGCTCCAGGGCGGGAGTACCGCGACGGTGGCGATGCTGCTGGAGCAGTTCATGGTGACCGCCGCGTTGGCGCCGACGACGCGCCAGGATTGGGAGAGCGTCATCACGCGTCATCTTCTGCCGGGATTGGGGCACCGGCGACTGTGGAAGCTCACCGCCCGCGACTGCGATCAGCTTTACGCTCGCATGGCTGCCACCGGCATCGGTCCGTCACGGGTTCGGTGCGCGCATGTTGTGTTGCACCGCGCCTTCGCGCAAGCGGTGCGGTGGGGGTGGTTGGCCCGCAATCCGGTGTCGGCCGCGACGCGACCCGAGGTGCCGCGCTCGACCGTCACGCCGCCGACCGCGCAGCAGGTACGCCTCCTGCTGTCAATCGCCCGAGAGGTTGATCCCGTGCTCGCGTGTTGGTTGCAGGTCGCGGTCGCGACTGGTGCGCGCCGCGGTGAGATCTGCGGGCTGCGCTGGGCGGACATTGATCTCGACGCGCGCACCGTCCGCATCGAACGGTCGGTCTCGGCGACCAAGTCGTCCGGCGTCGCGATCACACCGACGAAGACCGGCAGAGTCCGACGCGTCTCACTCACCATCCACGCGGTCGAGGCGCTGCGCGACCACCGAACCCGCGCCGAGCTTGCCGCGATCGGAGCCGCCCGAGAGTTCGCAGCGGCCGACCACATCTTCACCAACGATGCGCAAGCCCAGCGTCCTTGGCGACCCGAACTGATCACCCGCCGGTGGGAACGGCTGAGGACCCGCGCACAGCTACCTCATGTGTGCATCCACGACCTGCGGCACTTCGTCGCCACCGAGCTACTCACAGCCGGCATCGACGTGCGCACCGTCGCCAACCGGCTCGGACATGCCCGTACCTCCACCACCCTCGACATCTACTGGGCGTGGGTCCCCGCACGCGACCGCGACGCCGCACGACACCTCGAGACGATCCTGGAATCACACAGGTAGCCGAGCTCATCGCGATCGTGGACCACGGCCACATCGGCGAACAAGGAACCCACGACAAACTCATCGCCAACGGACGGCCCCGACCGCGAGCTCGACCAACTCCAGGCCGCCAGTACACGTAGCCACCCCGGCGAGTCACCGGAACGTCAGGAAGTTTGTGTATGCGGCGCGATCTGAGGGTTCGCGTCGTGGTGTCGCGCGCTAGAGAGGATTACGCCCATCACATCGAAGTATTCGTCTGCGCGCTTCGGCTACTGGTTCAGGTTCTATGCAGCTCCCGCGTACGATCACATGCTCGATCCGCTGCTACGCGGCGGGAGGTGCGCAGCTACAAGGAGTTCCGTGCGCTGTCGCAGGTTCGAAAGCCGCGCTGTCAACACGCGATGCCTCATCGCCGGCATGGGCAATCGTGGTGCGACGCGGACGCCCGGCGTGGAGACTACGACGGCGACCTCGGCTTGGAATGTGGTGCGCAGATCAGCGCGGTGAGCATGTCGATCAAGTTCGCCGTGAACTCGTTGTCGTCAAGGACCGGTGCGCGTGTGCCGCTCAACTGGTGTGCGCGTTCTGCCAGCAGTGCCCGAGCCCCAACACCTCGCCGGTCCCTTCGGCGATCCACCCGGCACGCGGGCCTCTGGCGCCCGTTCGCTCGCTCTGCTCGCGATGCGCATTGACTACCGTGCCGCCTGTGCCGTCGACCGCGCTGACGCGCTATGAAACTGATCGACGCCAGCGGCTCGACGAGCTCCTCGCAGCGCATCGACTCGTGGGAGGCACCGGCCGGGGACGGCGTTGGCGGACCCAGCAGCTGAACAACTCGCTCGTCTTGCGACTCGCTGCGGAGTTCCAGGGGTTCGCCCGCGATCTGCACGACCTGGCCGGTGACACGTTCGCGTCGTGGGCCGCGGGCGGGAACACGAAGCTCGAAACGGTGCTACGAGCACGCCTCTCAGAGGCGCGGCAGCTCGATCGGGGAAACGCACATCCCGGCTCGCTCGGGTCAGACTTCGGGCGGTTCGGGTTCGAGCTTTGGCCGGCACTCGCCGCCCGCGACCCCAGAACGGCCTCTCAGCAAGAGTCCCTCGAGCTGCTGAACGAAGCCCGCAACGCCATCGCTCACGACGACGAGGCCAGGCTCGCCGCGCTCGAGGCGCAGGGCAACCCGATCACGCTTCGCACGTTCCGCGCGTGGCAACGAGACCTCGACGGCCTCGCGAGTACCCTTGATGCCGAAGTCGCCGCGCATCTCGGACTGCTGTTCCAGCGGGCGACCCCCTGGTAGGTGTGTTCATGGCCACGAAGACGAACCTCAAGATCGGTGACCGCGTCCGCGTCCCCTGGGGCGTTGACGCGGTCGACGGCACGATCGTTCAACTCCACGGACCACCAGGTCGACGCTTCGCGCTCGTTCGAATCCCGGTCAGGGGTTCCGCCGGCGAGACACTCGAAGAGACCGAAGTCTCCCTGCCCGAACGCGAGCTGACAATCGTCGGACCGTAACCCGGCCGGATTCGCGATCATCACCGCACCGGTGCTTCTGCGTGGCTCGCGCATTCCTCGCCGAGGGTCACGCGCCCAGTTGACCGGCTTCCCTCCCGTCGGTCCGGACGCGCGAGATCAACCGCCGCGTGCAATCGAGAAAGGTGCGCGCCACAAGCCCCGCGACCGTGTCCAAGACGAGCCGGCTCTCGACCCGAGGATCGGCACAGCTTCACCACAAGAGAAGGCCAAACGCGGTTCGTCGCGGTCATGCACAGTCACCGCAAGTCGGCCCCTCGCCTGCGGAATACATGAATGTGCTGATCAGCGCCGTGGCCCAATCTACGTTCGCAACGTAGAGGTCGTGCATGGAGGGTCAGTCGACGCCGGCCGAGCGTTCCTCGAGATCCTCCCAATCACACGGACAAGCGCGGTGCGTCGCGATCGCGGCTGTCGGCCGGTTGCCCGATCTCGGGCCACAGTTGGGCCACAACGAGCGGCTGATAGTGGTCCTTCGCGGTCACCAGCGGTCAAGAGAAATGGCGCCTCACCAGCACGTTCGCGAACTCGACACTGGTCAGCCAGCCACATCGGTCAGCTTCCCAAGCTGAGAACGCGAGTTCGATTCTCGTCACCCGCTCGTACGACGCCGGACTTCGCCACCATGCTCGTGCTCGGCGACGAGCAGCTCCCGGGTGCCTTCGGAGGGACAACGTCCGAACCCTTCTCGCGACGGCAGCCATCTCCCGCCCGCCCGTACGCACGTCTTCGAGCGGGCGTTCAAGGGGTCAAACAGATCGGCCGACATTCGTCGTGACGGGCGACGGGAGGCTTCGTCTCCCAAGAGGACCCCATGACGACGCGGCGTCACCCATCAACGATCGGACGTGCGCTCGCGACCGCGTTGGTCGCGGCGATGGTGTTCCTCGCGCCCGCTTCTCTGATATCGGCGGCTGCCCAGTCCGACCCGAACGCGACACGAGTGGATGACCCTACCCTCGCCCGGGAACGCCTGGACGCTGCCCGTGCACTCGCCGCCGCCGCCGCCGAGCGCATGTCGGCGGCCCAGTCCGAACAGGCTGACCTCGAGGTAGCGATCGCCCGAGGCGAAGCGGCGATCCCCGTGCTCCGCACACGCGCCGATGGATTGCGGGCGATGGTGCGGGAACGCGCGGCTCGGCTCTACATGCGGCTTGCAACACCCAGGTTCGACGCGGTCGTCGGCATCGACAACGTCGTCGACGCCGCGCGCGCCGCGCACCTCACCGAGGCCATCGGCGATCACGACCAGTCCCTCGCCACGGAGCTCCAGAACACCGCACGCGAGCTCGAGGGACGCCTCGTACAGCTCCGCGCGCAGCGCGCCGAGCTCGACCGCACCATTGCTGCACTCGTGCCGCTGCAAGGGATACTCGAGAACCGGGTCGAACGCGCGGTAGCGGCCTACCGGGCGGTGCGTACCACGATCGAACCGCGCGGCGAGTCACCCGACGTCGGCATCAGCTCCGGGGACGCCGTGTGGGAGACCTTCCGAGAGTGCACCTTCGCCTATGAGTCCGGCGGGAATTACAAAATCGTGTCGCCGGACGGCGCCTACTACGGAGCGTGGCAGTTTGCGATCCGGACATGGAACGCGGTCGCTGCCCGCCTTGGCCGTGACGACCTCGTCGGCGTGCTCCCATCACAAGCATCTCCAGCCGATCAGGACGCTGTCGCTCATGCGCTCTGGCTGGAGTCCGGCAACCGGCCGTGGGGTGGGCGCTGCTGAGTGCGCGCCCGTCGAACGCCGTGTGCCGGTCTGCGTTCGAGTTTGTCGTCAGTCGGTTTCGTCAGCGCCGGGCGTTCCAGGACGCGACGAGCCGCTCGGCGGGCACGGCCGCACGGTCGATCACAGCGTTCACCCGTGGCCACCGCGTGAGGACGCTCCGGCGGACGCTGGTGCGGTACCGCGCGTGCGCGGCCCATTCGGGGTCATCGCGGTCGAGACCCCAGGCGCGGCACAATCGGTCCAGGCTCCGCTCGTACCAAACCCCGCTCCAGCGGAGAAGGAAGCTCGGCAGGTCGGTCGGCGAGACCGACGCTGGCACGATGTATGTACACGTCACCTCGGGCACGAACCACGCTGCTGCGCCGAGCCGTTGGTGGTGGAGGGCGAGGTCGGTGTGGTCGAACCACGACAGCAATTCCTCGTCGAGGCCGCCGATGCGCTCGAGCAGCTCACGCCGGATGGCGACAGCGTGGAACTCCGACTGGATCCGTTCGACCGGTTCGAGCTCGGTAGCGACCTCGTGCCACAGTCGGTTCAGGTGGTGCTGGCGCTCCCGGACGTGTCGGACGCCGTCCTCCCCAATGCTCACCTCGAGGTCGGCCCCGAGGCCGTGCACGAACTGGCCGCTCCGGCCGTCCTGCAGGTATGCGGGGTAGACACTCACCGCCCCGCGGGCCTCGCCGACGGCGAGCAGAGTGTCCAACCACCCGTCGTCGAGTACGACGTCGTTTTCGACGAAGGCGATCCATTCCGTGTGGGCACCATCCGCCCCGAGGTTGCGAGCCTCGTTGGCGGCGAGATGACGGCTCCGCCGGACGACGCGGATCCGACCCGAAGCTGCATACCGGTCGAGGATGGCGGCGACCGGTCGAGGGGCCCGAGCGTCGACCACGACGACGTCGTGACGTTGGTCGGTACGGGCGAGCAGGAGGTCGAGCGTGGTGGGGGTTTGCGCCCAACGGTCACGGGCGACCACTACCACGGTCGTGGGCGGTGTGGTCGCCACGGCCGAAATGCTACAAGCGCGGCCCATGCGAGGCGGCGAGTTCCTTCGAGGGGGGCTCGGGCTCGGTGTGCTGCGGGTGCGCTACTGGGCAGTTCCTTCGGGTGGCTCGTAGTGCATCATCGGGTTCCCGGCGCCGATGAGGATGAACTCGCAGCCGTCGGGTCCCGCGGTCTCGGGTCCGTAGAACGTTCCGGCGCGTACCCAGCGCACGTCGCCGGGTCGGTACGTGCCCTCGTCGCCGACCCGCATCTCACCTGCGGTGAAGATGTAGAAGGTGTCGGCCTCGTGCCAGTGCTGTGGCTCGACGTAGTTCTGGCCGTGACGCACCTGCATTACCCATGGCCCGTCCTGCAAGCTGTCACCGAGGAACTTCATCCACACGTCGGGAAATCCTTCGACCGGTTGCCATTCCACCTCGTCGAGCGTCGTCTTGCGCCAGTTGGCCACGGATCGGCCTCCTTCTTCGGGCTGGCTTCTTCGGCTGGCTTCATCGGGCCGGTCGCCAAGAGTCCGGCTCTTCTGAGAGGCTGACCGCGCAGTCTCGCTCGCGCAAGGGGTACGAAGCTGACCGCCGGCTCGCGCTGCCCTTCCCGCAGTACGCGACCGGAGGCGACGTGAGCCTCATCTGGTGGGACAGAGACGTCACCGGCACCTCGAACATCGCCGCGAGCGAGGGCAAGGGCATGTGGCGCTACCTCGACAGCGCCAAGCGCTACCTGGCGGGCTTACTCCCCGCGGGCGCGCCCAAGTTCTTCGACCTGCGATGGGTGCCCTTCGAGCGGCGCGTGATCGAGCGGCCCGCCGCGTTCGAGAACCCCTGAGCCCAGCCATAGCGTGAGCGTCATGCGGGGCCCCGTTCAACGCGCGATGCGACTCGAGTACCTCACCGTGGGGTGGAACACGCTCGAAGTCGTCGTGACGATCGCGCTCGGGATCGCGTCAGGCTCGCTCGCCCTCGTCGCCTTCGGCCTGGACTCGCTGGTGGAGATCTTCGCTTCCGTCACCGTGCTGTGGCAGCTGCACCGCGGGGGCGTCGCGACCCCGCGCGCGATGGCAATGGTGGGGATCGCGTTCCTCGCCCTCGCGGGCCTCCTCCTCACCAGCGCCGCGATTGCGCTCGCGGCCGGACACGAGGCCGACGACTCTCCGGTCGGCATCGCGTACCTCGCAGTGACAGCGTTGGTGATGTTCCTGCTGGCGCACCAGAAGCGCATGCTGAGCTTGACGCTCGTAAACCACCCGCTTGCGACAGAAGCCCGCCTCACGTTCCTCGACGGCGTCCTCGCGACGAGCGTGCTTGCCGCGCTCGTCGCCAACGCACTGGCAGGCGTGTGGTGGGCCGATCCGTTGGGCGCCGCGGTTGTCGGTGCGGTTGCGATCGGTGAGGGAATCGACGCGTGGCGTGACAGTCGCGATCCGTCGCGAATGGTGGAGGAGAGGAACTCAGGGTGCTAGTGGTCGCGCGCCTGGGGCGGGTTGTCGGCGAGCGGGATGTCGGGAGCGGAGAGGTGCTCGGCCACGATCGTTACCGTGACGCGAACCTGTCCCGGCCGGTCGAACGGGTAGCGATCGACGCCCATGTAGTGGTGCGCGAGGCCGTCGATGAATGTGTGGTCGGGGTCGTCTTCCATGCGAGCACGGCCGCGGATCTCGACGTATCGATTCGGGTTGTTGCGATGCGCCACCGCCATCGTGACGCGATCGTCGCGCAGGAGGTTGCGGTACTTCTTCCGGTCCTTGGTGGTGCTGAAGCGCACATACTCGCCGTCGAACATGAGCCCGACCGGCGTGACCGACAGCATCCCGTCGGGCCGCACCGTCGCCACGAACCCCGTGGGCTTGTCGGTGAGGATGTCGTGCACGCTCTCGGGGATCGGGAGGCTTTCGGGACTCGGCATGCGGATAGCCTCGCTGATGTGGCAACGCCGCGGGCAACTACCTGGGATCTCGCGCCCGACGCAGTTGGCGTCCTGCCGTCACAGTGGATCGACAAGGCGCTCGCCTCGGGTGTCATCCGTGCACCCCGGCGAGACCCGGTTCCTTCCGGCAACGTCCAGCCGGCGAGCCTCGACCTTCGACTTGGTCCGAAGGCGTACCGGATCCGCGCCAGCTTTCTGCCCGACAAGGAGACCGTCAACAGCAAGCTCGCCCACTACGCACTGGAAGAATTCGACCTGACGCGCGGACACGTCCTCGAGCCGAATTGCCCGTATCTGATCCCACTCGTCGAACGACTCGCACTTCCGAGCTTCGTGAGAGCGAAGGCCAACCCCAAGAGCTCGACGGGCCGCCTCGACATCTTCACACGTGTGATCACGGACCGGAGCCAGACCTTCGACGAGATCGCGTCGGGCTACAACGGGCCCCTCTATCTCGAGGTTGTCTCTCGCACTTTCACCGTCCGCGCCCGTGCGGGATTGTCACTGAACCAGCTGCGGCTCCTGGTCGGGAAGCCGGGTGTAGAAGACGACGGGGTCCCGCGGGACCGGGTCTTGTTCAAGAACGACGTCACTCTGTCTGGCAGCCGCGTGGCGAGCGACGACAAGGGTGTGTACCTCAGCCTCGATTTGGAAGGCGACGCAGACGGTGTGGTCGGCCTCCGCGCGAAGCGGAACAGTCGGCTCCTCGATCTGTCGCTCACGGATCATTACGACGCGCGCGACTTCTGGGAACCGGTCGTGCGGGAGCGTGACGTCCCGCGTGTCGTGCTCGAGCCTGAGGAGTTCTACCTCATGCTTTCCGAGGAGGCGGTGCGGATACCCGCTGACTACGCGGCAGAGATGAGCCCGTACACGTCCAGCGGTGAGCTGCGTACCCACTACGCAGGCTTCTTCGATCCCGGCTTCGGCCAGGATCCCGACCGATCGCTCCGCGGGAGCCGGGCAGCACTCGAGGTTCGCGCCCACGACGTTCCGTTTGCGGTCGAACAAGGGCAACAGGTGTGCCGGCTGACGTTCGAGCGCATGCTCGAAGCGCCCGCGTACTTGTACGGTCAAGAGCTCGGATCGAATTACCAGGCCCAGCGCCTCACACTGAGCAAGCACTTCCGCTTCCCACGTCGCGAGGGCGACCAACTCAGCCTGTGGGCGACCGCCTGAACGTGTTGCGTTGCGCGTGGGCGGGCACGGACCCGTTGATGGTCGAGTACCACGACACCGAGTGGGGCGTTCCCGAGCACGACGACCGTCGGCTCTTCGAGTTGCTCACCCTCGAAGGCGCGCAAGCCGGGCTGAGCTGGACCACGATCCTGCGGAAGCGCGAAGGGTACCGGGCGGCGTTCGCCGGCTTCGACCCGCAGGTCGTTGCCGCGTTCACGGGGCGCGACGTCGAGCGTCTCGTCACCGATCCGTCGATCGTGCGTCACCGCGGCAAGATCGAGTCGACGGTCAACAACGCTCGCGCGGTGCTCACCGTGCAGGAGGAGATCGGGAGCTTGGATCGTTACGTCTGGGGTTTCGTCGACGGCGCGCCGCTGGTGTCGAGCTTCGAGCAGCTCGACGAGTTGCCCACGAGCACGGCAGAGTCGGCGGCGTTGAGCAAAGACCTGAAGCGGCGCGGGTTCCGCTTCGTCGGGCCCACCACCGTCTACGCGTTCATGCAGGCCGCGGGCCTCGCCGACGATCATCTCGTCGGTTGCTTCCGCCGATAACGGCATCACAAACCCGGCTGGAACTCCGCAGTGAGCGGGGCCGGCAACGTTTCGGCGTTCTCGAGCGCCTCGATGAGGAGCTCGGCGATGTCCTGCACCTTCACGTCCGAGTCGCGACCCTTCTCCTTCACGCCGTCGTCCATCATCACGTAGCAGAAGGGGCACGCCACTGCGATGCGCGCCGCGCCGGTGTCGAGCGCCTCTTCGGTGCGCTCGATGTTGACCTTCTTGCCGGTGTGCTCCTCCATCCACATGCGCGCGCCGCCTGCGCCGCAACACATGCCGCGCGTGCCGTTGCGCGGCATCTCGACGACCTCGATGCCGGCGATCGATCCGATCACGTTGCGCGGCGCGAGATACACGTCGTTGTGGCGTCCGAGATAGCAGCTGTCGTGGTAGGTGACGCGCTCGTCGATCGTGGCTCCCGCGAGCGACAGGCGTCGGTCGGCAACGAGCTGCGCGAGTAGCTGTGAGTGGTGCACCACCTCGTAGTGACCACCGAGCTGCGGGTACTCGTTCTTCAGCGTGTTGAAGCAGTGCGGGCACTGCGTGATGATCTTCTTTACCGCGAGCGCCTCGAGCGCCTCGACGTTCTGCATCGCGAGCATCTGGAAGATGTACTCGTTGCCCGAACGGCGCGCGGGGTCGCCGGTGCAGAGTTCGCTTGGTCCGAGGATCGCAAAGTCGATGCCCGCGCGCTGCAACAGCTTCGCGACCGCCCGACTGGTCTTCTTGTTGCGGTCGTCGAACGAACCCGCGCAGCCGATCCAGTAGAGATATTCATGGTCGAGCGGGCCCGAGCCGGCATCGACGATCGTCACGCCATCGAGCTCGGCGGCCCACTCGCCGCGATCGGCCTGGTTCATCCCGTACACGTTCGATGAGTTCTCCATCGCCCGGTAGGTGTTCCCGAGCTCGACGGGGAAGTCGCTCTCCATCAGCGACAGGTACCGCCGCATGTCGAGGATCTTGTCGAGGATCTCGATGTTCACCGGGCAGATCTCGTCGCACGCCTTGCACGACGTGCACGCCCAGAGTTCCTCCGACGTGATGCGCTCGAACATGGAGTTGGCGGCGATCGTGACGTCACGCGGCACACCGACCGGTGGCGACACGACCGGGTCGCCGGTGCCCGCCATCACCTCCCCCACCTTCAGCACGATCTCGCGCGGGTCGAGCGGCTTCCCCGTGAGCGTGGCGGGGCACACCGACGTGCACCGCCCACACACCGTGCACGCGTCGGTGTCGAGCAGCTGTTTCCACGTGAAGTCCTCGACGGTGGACGCGCCGAACGCGTCGAGCTCCGTCTCCATCAGGTTCGGGAGGGGCTTCATCGCCCCCTTCGGCCGGTCCCTGTCGGCCAGGTACATGTTCATCGGCGACGTGATCATGTGGCGGAGCTTGGTGGTGGGCAGGATCACGAGGAACGCGACGAACGCGACGAAGTGCGCGCCCCACATGTACCTGTGCGCTTGCTGGAGGCCGCCGTTCGACCACGACTCGAACAGTGACGACAGCGGGTACCCGACGAACGACCACTCCTCGAAGTCGGGCCGGCCTCTGAGCGCGATGCGGAACGCCTCGGTGAAGAAGCCGGTGACCGCGATCACGAGGAACGTTCCCAGGATCACCGCGTCTTCGGGCCTGGTCTTGATGCGGATGCGGTAGGGGCGCTCGATGTAGCGCCGACCGATCGCCCAGAGGATGCCGACGACGAACACGACGCCCGCGAGATCAGCGGCGAACGCGTACCCCTGGTAGATCCCACCGTGCAGGAACTTGAGGTTGTCGGGCAGTTGGTGGTTGATCTCGAGCACGACCGTCGCGATGAACAGCCATATGAACCCGAAGTAGATGGCCGAGTGCATCATCCCGGCCGCGGGATCGCGTAGCAGTGTCCGCATCCACACGCCGGCGCGGAAGTCGGCCAGCCGGCGGTGGAGATTGCGTTTCGTGGTGCTCCGGTCGTCGGGCTTGCCGCGCTCGTAATTGCGGACACGCTGGCTCACCAGCCACGCGCACACCAACAGCATCACCGCGGTGCTCGAGTAGAACGCCCAGTACATCGCGTCGGGCACGTTGACGAAGTCGTGCCGTGTGATCCTCGAGCGTTCCGTCCACTCGGTGAGCCGCGGCGCCATGCCCGACGCGAGTGCGAACAGCGCGACGAGCACGCCGACTACCAAGACGAGCTGATGCGGTTTCGGCAGCTTCAGTCTGCGCACGCGCGAAACCTACCGCGACCCAAAGGCTCAAACAGTCTTGGCGTCCTCCACCCGCAGCCGGCGCGCCAAGCCGGCGAGCAGCTTCCTGGCGAAGCCCGGAACGGTGTCGAGCAGTTCGTCGAACGCGCGCTGCCCGAGCTTGGCCAGCTCCATCTCGGTCTCCGCGATCACGCTCGCGTTGCGCGGCGCGCGGTCGAGCAGGGCGAGGTCGCCGAAGAACCCACCCGGGCCGAGCTCGGCCACCTTCTTTCCATGGCGTTCCACGCGCGCCTGGCCGCCGAGGATCACGAAGAAGTCGGCCCCCGCCGCACCCTCGGTGACGACCGCCTTCCCGGCCGGTACGCGCACGGGCTCGGCCTGCTTCGCGACGAGTTGGAGCTCTTTGTTCGACAGCGCCGAGAAGAGCGGGACCGCGGCGAGGTGGGAGACGAACGGGTCGGAACGGGCCATGACTGCAGAATGTACAGAGATTTTCGGGCTCAGGGAATGGTGAACCCGTACCGAAAGTTGATAACGACACACTCAAGCTTCTAGCATCCGGGCCTACCAAGGTCTCAGCGGAGCAAGCATCAGGAGGCAATTCCCATGCCCAAGGCCGTCGGCATCGACCTCGGCACCACCAACTCGGTCGTCTCGGTTCTCGAGGCGGGCGAGCCCGTCGTGATCCCCAACGCAGAGGGGTCACGCACCACTCCGTCTGTCGTCGCCTTCTCCAAGACCGGAGAGGTCCTCGTCGGCGAGGTGGCGAAGCGCCAGGCGATCACCAACCCCGACCGGACGGTCCGCTCGGCGAAGCGCCACATGGGCACGAACTGGTCGATCGACATCGACGGCAAGGCCTATAACGCGCAGGAGATCTCCGCTCGCATCCTCCAGAAGTTGAAGCGGGACGCGGAGTCCTACCTGGGCGACACCGTCACGCAGGCGGTGGTCACCGTCCCCGCGTACTTCGGTGACGCCGAGCGACAGGCCACCAAGGAGGCGGGCGAGATCGCCGGCCTCGAGGTGCTGCGCATCATCAACGAGCCCACCGCCGCCGCGCTGGCGTACGGCCTCGACAAGGACCAGGACCAGACGATCCTCGTGTTCGACCTCGGGGGCGGCACGTTCGACGTGTCGATCCTCGACCTCGGCGAGGGTGTGTTCGAGGTGAAGTCCACCGCGGGCAACACGCACCTTGGCGGTGACGACTGGGACCAGCGCGTCATCGACTGGCTGGTCTCCGAGTTCAAGAACGCGCACGGCGTGGATCTGGCACAGGACAAGATGGCCGTGCAACGCCTCCAGGAAGCGGCGGAGAAGGCGAAGATCGAGCTGTCGTCGCTGCAGGAGACCACGGTCAACCTGCCGTTCATCACCGCGACGAGCGAAGGCCCGCTGCACCTCGATCTCGCGCTCACGCGAGCGAGGTTCCAGGAGCTCACGAGCGACCTGCTCGACTCGTGCCGCGGTCCGTTCGAGCAGGCGATCCGCGACGCGGGGCTCGACCAGAACGACATCCACCGCGTGATCCTCGTCGGCGGTTCCACTCGCATGCCGGCAGTCACCGACCTCGTGAAGGAGCTCACCGGCAAGGAAGCCGACAAGGGCGTCAACCCCGACGAGGCCGTGGCGGTGGGAGCGTCGCTCCAAGCCGGCGTGCTCAAGGGAGACGTGAAGGACATCCTGCTCCTCGACGTCACGCCGTTGTCGCTCGGCATCGAGACCAAGGGTCAGATCATGACCAAGCTGATCGAGCGCAACACCACGATCCCCACGAAGCGTTCGGAGGTGTTCACCACCGCCGACGAAAACCAGCCCAGCGTGGAGATCAAGGTGCTGCAGGGCGAGAGCGACATGGCGTACCGCAACAAGTTGCTCGGCACGTTCCAACTCGTGGGCATTCCGCCCGCGCCGCGCGGGGTGCCGCAGATCGAGGTCACCTTCGACATCGACGCCAACGGCATCGTGCACGTGTCGGCGAAGGATCTCGGGACCGGTCGCGAGCAGGCGATGACCATCACCGGTGGCACCGCGCTCTCGAAGGACGAGATCGACCGCATGATGAAGGACGCCGAAGCCCACGCCGAGGAGGACCGTGTGCGGCGCGAGGAGGCCGAGGTTCGCAACAACGCCGACTCGCTCGTGTTCCAGACCGAGAAGCTCCTCAAGGAGCAGGCCGACAAGGTCACTGCCGAAGACCGTGAGAAGGTCGAGTCGGGGCTCAAGGAGTTGAAGGACGCGCTCGCGGGCACGGACATCTCGGCGGTCACGCGCGCTCACGACGGCCTCAACTCTGTGCTCCAAGAGTTCTCGCAGCGCCTGTACCAGGCCGCGGCCGCGCAGCAGGCCGCCGCGGGCGGTACGGGCGACGCGGGCGGTGCCGGCGCATCGGCGCCGAGTGACGACGAGGTCGCCGACGCCGAGATCGTCGACGAGCCCGGTGAGCAGAGTGCCTGAGCCGGGCGGCCGCGAGCCCGACGACACCTTCGACGAGGACATCGCGGCTGACGAAGCCGCGGCTGTCGTCGAGTCGGATATCGTGGAGCTCGAGCACGAGCGCACGGAACTCGTCGACACGCTGCGGCGCGTGCAGGCCGACTTCGAGAACTATCGCAAGCGCGTCCTGCGCGAGCAGACCGCGCTCGTCGACCGCGCGACCGACCGGATCGTGGAAGAACTGCTTCCCGTGCTCGACTCGTTCGAAGGCGCACTCTCGAGCATCGCGGCCGACACACCCGAGATGGAGAAGCTGCTCGACGGAGTGAACGGCATCCGCGCGCAGCTCATGGGCGTGCTGGAGAAGGCCGGCCTCGAGCCCATCGCCGCCAACGACGCCGCGTTCGACCCGAACGAGCACGAAGCGGTGCTCCAGGACGAAGGCGACGCCGAGCCGCGCGTCGGCGAGACGATGCGTACGGGGTATCGCCTGAAGGGCAAGGTCATCCGTCCGGCAATGGTGAAGGTGACCCGCCAGTGCAGCGAGTGAGCCAATAGAGATGGCACCGCAGCGCGAGTGGTTCGAGAAGGACTACTACGAGGTGCTCGGCGTGCTCCGGAGCGCGTCCGAGAAAGACATCGCGCGCGCGTACCGCAAGCTCGCGAAGCAGTACCACCCCGACGCGAACGCGGGAGACAAAGACGCCGAAGAGCGCTTCAAGGAGATCTCCGCCGCGCACGACGTGCTGGGTGACGCGGAGAAGCGCAAGGAGTACGACGAGGTCCGCGAGATGGTCGCGTCCGGTGTCGGTCCGGGTGGCTTCGGCGGCCGCGGGCCCGGTGGATACCAGAACATCCGGTTCGAAGACGTCGGTGACATGGGCGGCTTCGGCGACATCCTCGGCAACCTCTTCGGTGCACGTGGCGGCGCGCGCCAACGCGCGCGCGGTCCCGCGGGCCCGCAACGCGGTCACGACCTCGAGACCGAGTTGTATCTCGACTTCCTCGACGCGGTGCACGGCGTCACCACGTCAGTGAGCATCACGTCGGAGGCGCCGTGCTCGGTATGCGGTGGGAGCGGCGCGAAGCCGGGCACACTTCCCGACGTGTGCAGCACGTGTGGAGGCTCCGGAGCGGTCGCCGTCGATCAGGGGCCGTTCTCGTTCTCGCAGGTGTGCCCTACGTGCGGTGGCCGCGGCACGGTGGTCAAGGACAAGTGCAAGCACTGCAAAGGACGCGGCGTCGAGATCCGTCCGCGCACGGTGAAGGTGCGGGTGCCCGCTGGTGTCGACGACGGGCAGCGCATCCGTGTGAAAGGACGCGGCACGCCGGGTCTCAACGGCGGCCCTCCCGGTGACCTCTACGTCGTCGTCCACGTGGCCCCGCACACGATCTTCGGGCGCAGCGGCAAGAGTGACCTCACGGTGAAGGTGCCGATCACCTTCCCCGAAGCTGCACTCGGCACGCAGGTGAAGGTACCCACGCTCGACTCGCCCGTCACCGTGAAGGTGCCGCCCGGCACGCAGAGCGGCAAGACGGTGCGCGTACGCGGGCGTGGGATCCAGCGCGGATCGGGTGATCCCGGCGCGCTGCTCGTCACGTTCGACGTCGTCGTTCCGTCCGAGCTCGACGACGACGCGCGCAAGACCGTCGCAGAGCTTGCCGAGAAGCTGCCCGGCAACCCGCGCGAGTACCTGGGGGTGTGACATGGCCAACGACAGTCGCGACCGCGCGCTCTACATCATCTCCGTCGCAGCAGAGCTCGCGGGTGTGCACCCGCAGACGCTGCGCATCTACGAGCGCAAGGGCCTGATCGAGCCCAGCCGCACCGAGGGGCGCAGCCGCCGCTACTCCGACCGTGACATCGCGCTGCTCCAACACATCCAGCAGCTCACCAACGCGGGTGTCAGCCTTGCCGGAGTGCGCAAGGTGCTCGAGCTCGAAGCGGAGCTCGACGGCGCACGCGCGCACGTCGACGAGCTCCGCGCCGAGATCGAGCAGGCTCGCGAGGAGCTTCGCCGTGCCGTGCAGGAAGTGCACCGCACGTACCGGCGCGATCTGGTCCCGCTCGGCCGATCGGTGGTCCGGGCCCGCCCGGGCTGATCGCCGCCGCCCCAGCCGCCGTCGAGATCTCCGGGAATAAACTTGACAGCGGTATTGTCAACTTTGGGGTACGCCCGTTCCAACTACGTCCTCCGGACTAGTCCTCCGGACTAGTCCTCCGGACTCGAGGTACAACGCATGCCGCTCGACCCCAACAAGCTGACCCACAAGACCAGCGAGGCGCTGGCGGCCGCGCAGGCGCTCGCGCGGGAGCGCAACCACTCCCAGCTCACACCCGAGCACCTCCTCGCCGCGCTCGTGTCTCAGCCCGAGAGTGTGGTGCTGCCGGTGCTCGAGCGCGTCGGCGTGTCGAGCAAGGTCGTACGCGACCGGGTCGACGAGTTGTTGGCGAGGCTCCCCAAGGTCTACGGGCAGACCGCGCAGCAAGCGCAACTGTCCACCGACGCGTACGCGGCGCTCGAAGCCGCCGATGCCCAGCGTACGGACCTCGGCGACGACTACCTGTCCACCGAGCATCTGCTCCTCGCGATGACCGCCGTCACCGGCGGCGTCGGCGACCTCCTCCGCAGCCTCGGTGTCACGCGCGACGCAGTGCTGTCCGCATTGAAGGAGGTGCGCGGCAGCCACCGCGTCACGAGCGAGAACCCCGAGGAGCAGTACCAGGCACTCGAGCGCTTCGGCCGCGACCTCACCGAGGATGCGCGCAAGGCGAAGCTCGATCCCGTGATCGGCCGCGACGAGGAGATCCGTCGTGTCATTCAGGTGTTGTCGCGTCGCACCAAGAACAACCCGGTGCTCATCGGCGAGCCGGGCGTGGGCAAGACCGCCATTGCCGAAGGTCTTGCCCGCCGCATCGTCGAGGGTGACATCCCCGAGGGGCTGCGCAACAAGCGACTGATCGCCCTCGACATCGCTGCGATGGTCGCGGGTTCGAAGTACCGCGGCGAGTTCGAGGATCGCCTGAAGGCCGTCCTCAAGGAGATCGTCGACAGCGAGGGTGAGGTCATCACGTTCGTCGACGAGCTGCATACGATCGTCGGCGCGGGTGGCGCCGAGGGCGCGGTCGACGCCGGCAACATGATCAAGCCGATGCTCGCACGTGGTGAGTTGCGCATGATCGGCGCCACCACGCTCGACGAGTACCGCAAGTACGTCGAGAAGGACCCCGCGCTCGAGCGCCGGTTCCAGCAGGTGTTCGTGGGTGAACCGTCGGTGGAAGACACGATCGCGATCCTGCGCGGCCTCAAGGAGCGGTACGAAGTCCACCACGGCGTGCGCATCCAGGACGCCGCACTGGTCGCGGCCGCCGTCCTCTCGCATCGCTACATCACCGGTCGCCAGCTCCCCGACAAGGCGATCGACCTCATGGACGAAGCCGCGTCGCGGCTTCGCATCGAGATCGACTCGATGCCGTTCGAGATCGACGTGGTCGAGCGCCGCATCCGCCAGCTCGAGATCGAGAAGGCTGCCCTCGCGAAGGAGACCGACGAGTCGTCGATGCAGCGGCTCGGTGCGATCGAAGCCGAGCTCGCGGAGCTCGCCGAGGAGCGCGACGCGATGGTCGCGCACTGGCAGAACGAGAAGGACGCCATCGCGGAGATCCGGGAGCTCAAAGAACGGCTCGAGCAGGCGCGGATGGAAGCCGAGAAGGCCGAGCGCGAAAGCAATCTCGAGCAGGCGGCGCAGCTCCGTTATGGCACGATGCGCGAGCTCGACGCGGAGATCGAGGTGAGGACCGAACGTCTGAACGAGCTGCAGGCCGAGCACCAGATGCTGAAGGAAGAGGTCGACGAGGAGGACGTCGCCGAGATCGTCGCCAAGTGGACCGGCATCCCCGTGAGCCGGCTCATGGAGGGCGAGATGGCGAAGCTCGTGCGCATGGAGGACGTCCTCCACGAGCGCGTGATCGGCCAGGACGACGCGGTGGTCGCGGTGGCCAACGCGATCCGTCGCTCGCGTGCAGGCCTCTCCGACCCCAACCGACCGATCGGGTCGTTCCTGTTCCTCGGCCCCACCGGCGTGGGCAAGACGGAGCTTGCACGCACGCTCGCCGACTTCCTCTTCGACGACGAGCGCGCGATGGTCCGCATCGACATGTCGGAGTACCAGGAGAAGCACAACGTGTCGCGCCTCGTGGGGGCGCCTCCGGGCTACGTGGGCTACGAGGAGGGCGGCCAGCTCACCGAAGCTGTGCGGCGCCGGCCCTACGCGGTCGTGCTCCTCGACGAGATCGAGAAGGCCCATCCCGACGTGTTCAACGTGCTGCTCCAGCTGCTCGACGATGGCCGTCTCACCGACGGCCAGGGTCGTACGGTCGATTTCACCAACACGGTGCTCGTCATGACGAGCAATCTGGGAGGCAGTGCCGACGAGCGCACGGTGATGAACCTCGTGCACAGCCACTTCAAGCCCGAGTTCCTGAACCGCATCGACGAGATCGTGGTGTTCCACCGGCTCGACGAGTCGCACATCGGGCGCATCGTCGACATCCAGGTGGACGCTGTGCGAGCACGGCTCGCCGAGCGCGGCCTCGGACTCGAGGTCACCGAGGCGGCGCGTGCGCACATCGCGCACGTGGGGTACGACCCCGACTTCGGCGCCCGCCCGCTGAAGCGTGTGCTGCAGCGTGAGGTGAGCGACGCGATCGCGCTGTCGTTGTTGAAGGGCGAGTACGCCGAAGGCCACGTGATCGTGGTCGACGCAACCCCGGATGGCGACCTGGTCTTCACCACGAACGAACCGGCGTCGCTCAAGGTCGTATAGCGCCCACAGGTGACGCAGGTTCGGTGCTTGGTGACGCGCCGACGATGACGGAGCCCGTCATGCCGAAGGCGAAGTGGCCGGGGAGGTGGCAGGCGAACAGCACCTTCCCGGGCGCGTGGAACGCGTACGTGGTCACGCCGGTCTCGTGCGGTGGGATCGACACCTCGCCGGGTACGGGTGGGTGCCACGCCTCGTGGCCCTGCTGATGACGGGCGTGGACCTCGTCGCCGCCGATGATGAACTCGTGGTTGAGGAAGTCGCGGTTCACCACTTCGAAGCGCACCTCGGTGTGGGGCACGACGTGGATCCGCGAGGGCGTGAACCGGCTGTCCTGTACCACGAGCCGCACGGTGACGGTGCCAGGACCGAGCACGGGCGGTCCGTCGTCACCCGACGCCGCGCCCCCCGATCCGCCGACGGTCACCACGCCGAACGTGGTGACCGCGGCCGCGAACAACAGCGAGCCGACGACCCTCATGATGCGGCTGACGCGCGCCGACGGGAGACGGCGATCGCGGTCAGCACTGCGAGCACACCGCCGGCGATGCCCAAGAAGTCCCACACTGGGAAGCCAGAGCCCGCCTCCGTCTTCGGGCCGCCGGGCACACCGAAACCGACCATGCGCGCCGACGGCAGCACGCCGTCGTGCGTCGAGACCGCGAGGTCGTAGTCGAGGTTCTTCGCGGGCGTGTCGACGCGCAGGTAGGTGAGCCACATGCCGTCGGGCACCCACTTCATCCCCTTGTCGGAACGGAGATCCGCGAGCAGGCTGCTCGACGCCTCGTCACTGCGCTCCAGCGTGAGCCCGGGGCCACCGGTGCGCAACAGAGGGCGCTGGTCGGTGAGGAGGAACACGTCGGCGTCGACCACCTTGGTCTTGCCCTGACCGAGCGCAAGGATCCGGAGGGGCACCCACGGTTCCTCGGTGGGGATGGTCACCATGATCGGCGTACCGTCTCCGGAGGTCTGGCCGAGTTGGCGCGCGCGCGACGCGTCGAACCTCGCGGCCATGAAGATCTTGCTGCGCCGCGAGTAGAAGTCGAGAACCTGGGGCGTGTCGGGCGTGAGCAGGAACCCGTGGTCGAGCGCCCACTTGCCGACCGCGTTGCCGCCGCCGCGCAGCACGGTGATGTCGAGCGCGTCGATCTTGGTCTCGAGGATCACTTCGGCCTTGTCCAGGGCGCCGGCGGTCGCTTGTGGCGCGGCCGCTTCGCGGAGCGGCGGGCGGACTTCCTGCTCGAGCCGTTGCAGCGTCCAGTCGCCGCCGCGCTCGACCTTCGTCGGCACGCCGGGGAGAGGCACGATCGAGCCCACCTCCTCGCCGGTACCGGTGAATTCGAAGCTGGTGACGTAGCGCTCGATCCCGTTGTGGTGTGCGGCGAGCGTGCTCGTCCGGGTGAGTTGGATGGTGCCGTTCTCGCCGACGAGCCCGCCGCACGCACCGGCGGGTGCCGCCGCGAGCAGCACTGATGTCCCGACGAGCACCAGCAGTATCGCGATCCTTCGCATGGCAGTCCCTCCTCCTTGCCTGGTCGACTCCGCTTCGTCGTCCCGCTCGTCCGAGCACGACTCCGCTTCGTCTCCTCTGGGCCGTTGGGACGTTGGACGACGCGGAACGGCGCTCCGGTTCCCGGATCGCTCGACTACCCTGCTGTCAACGTGACTGCCGTTGCGTTCGAGGATCAGGTCCGATGCCGGGCACGGTGATCGTCGGCACCCACTGGGGCGACGAAGGCAAGGGCCGCTTTACCGATTATCTCGCCAAGGAGAGCGCGCTCGTCGTGCGCTACCAGGCGGGGCACAACGCCGGCCACACGATCGTCGTCGACGGTGAGGTGTTCAAGCTCCAGCTCGTTCCGAGTGGGATCCTGCACCCCTACGTGACGCCCGTCATCGGCAACGGGGTGGTCGTCGACCCCAAGGTGCTCATTTCCGAGCTCGACATGCTCGCGGCGCGAGGCGTCGACATCAGCCAGCTCAAGCTGTCGGGCAACGCGCACCTGATCATGCCGTACCACCAGGAGCTCGACCGCGTCACCGAACGGTTCCTCGGCAAGAACGCGCTCGGCACCACGAAGCGCGGGATCGGGCCCGCGTACGCCGACAAGGCGCTGCGCGTGGGGCTGCGCGTGCAGGACCTCCTCGACCCCAAGATCTTCAAGCAGAAGCTCGAGCTCGCGTTGCGGGAGAAGAACGGCCTGCTCGCGAAGGTCTACAACCGCCTCCCGATGTCGGCCGACGAGATCTGCGAGCAGTACCTCGGCATGGCGCCGCGCCTCGAGCCGTTCATCACCGATACGGTCCACTTGCTCCACGACGCGATCGACGCCGGGCAGCGCGTGCTCTTCGAGGGCGCGCAGGCAACGTTCCTCGACCTCGACCACGGCACGTACCCCTACGTCACGTCGTCGAACCCGGTTGCAGGCGCGGTGTGCGCGGGTGCGGGAGTGGGACCGCGCGCGATCGACCGCGTTGTCGGCATCGTGAAGGCGTACACCAGCCGAGTCGGGGCCGGGCCGTTCCCCAGCGAGTTGCCGGAAGGCAACGCCGTCGGCGACACGATCGTGGAACGCGGCGGTGAGTACGGCACCAACACGGGTCGGCGGCGGCGCGTCGGCTGGCTCGACGCGGTGATGCTCCGTCACGCGGTACGGCTCAACACGTGCAGCGAGATCGCCATCACGAACCTCGACGTGCTGTCGGGTCTCGACGAGCTCAAGGTGTGCGTCGCCTACCAGGGCGACGACGGCACGCGCTACGAGCACGTCCCGTACCACCAGTCGGTGCTGCACAAGGTCACACCGGTGCTCGAGACGCTGACCGCTTGGGGTTCCGATATCGAGGGCGCGCGTATGATCGACGACCTTCCCGCCGCGGCGCGCGATTACGTCCGCTTCGTGGAGTCGATGGCCGGTGTGCCGGTATCGTTCACCTCCGTCGGCCCCGACCGCGCCCAAACCGTCGTTCTGCCGGCATGAGATTTCTGGTAGTTGGTAACGGCGGGCGTGAGCACGCGCTCGTCTGGGGGTTGCAGCGCTCCGCGAGCGCGACCGAGGTGTTCGCCGCTCCGGGGAATGCGGGTATCGCCGAGTCGGCGCTGTGCTTCCCGGTGAATCCGCTCGATCCGTCCGCGGTCGCGCAGCTTGCCGACGATCTCGGTGTCGACGTGGTGGTGGTCGCTGCCGACCGTCAGCTCGTCAACGGCGTGGCCGACGCCGTGCGCGCACGCGGCATCCTCGCGTTCGGTCCCAACTCCGACGGTGCCCGCCTCGAAGGCTCGAAGACGTGGATGAAGGAGTTGCTCAGTGGGGCGGGCGTGCCAACGGCGCGTTACGGGTCCTTCGACGACGAGGCGCGCGCGGTCGCGTTTCTCGACTCACTTGCTCCGCCCTACGTGGTGAAAGCCGATGGCCTTGCCGAGGGCAAAGGCGTGCTCGTCACCGAATCGCGCTCCGACGCGCACGACGCGGTGCGCGCCTATCTCTCGGGCGAGGCCTTCGGCGACGCGGGCCGTACGCTCGTCATCGAAGAGGGACTCACCGGCCCGGAGATCTCGTTGCTCGTGATCTGCAACGGCGATCCCGACGCGGCGCGCCCGCTCGCGCCCGCACAAGACTTCAAACGCATCGGAGAGGGCGACACCGGCCCGAACACCGGAGGGATGGGTGCGTACTCACCGGTGCCGGTCGCACCGCAGCCAGTGGTCGACGACGTGATGGAGCGAGCGGTGCTGCCAACACTCGGCCAACTCGCGTCGCGCGGCATCGACTACCGCGGCGTGCTCTATGCACAGATGATGCTCACCGCCGACGGTCCCAAGGTCATCGAGTACAACGTGCGCTTCGGCGATCCGGAAGCGCAGGCGCTCATGCCGCGATTCTCCGGCGACTTCGCGGATCTCGTGCACCGCGCGGCAGCAGGCCTTGGCGAGCTGGACTCCAAGTCGGTCGACGATGCGTGCGTCGCGGTCGCGCTCGCCTGCGAGGGGTACCCGGTATCTCCGCGCACCGGAGACGTCATCAGCGGTCTCGACGACGAGGCTGTGAAATCAGTCACGGTGTTCCACGCGGGTACCAAGCGCGAAGGTGACGAGTTCGTGACCGCGGGCGGGCGGGTGCTCTACGTCAGCGCCTTGGGCGCCACGATCAGTGAGGCGCGCGGACGGGCCTACGTGGCGGCTGAGAAGATCCGGTGGCCGGGCGTGTACTACCGCCGCGACATCGCCGCGGACGCGTAGTGCCCCCTTACCGCACCCGACGGCGGGCGCGAACTCCACCGATCACCAGGGAGCACGGGATGCAGCGCAGCGGCCCGTTGTCGCGGGGTGGGGGCACCAGGCACTGGGCGCACCAGGGTTGGCCGCACTCCTCGCACTGCGCAACCGCGTGCTCGGTCCAGTGCTTCGTGCAGTTCGACACCCCAGCCATCCTCCTGGCCCGGTCGACTCCGCTTCGGCGTCCGGGCTCCGCCCACGCCTCCGCTTCGTCTCCTCTGGCCCCTCGTCGCCCGCGACCGTCTCTCCCTGCCCAAGTGCAACAGACGGCCCACGCTCTACCGGGCTCGTAGAGTGTCGGCAGGAGGAAGGGTCCCCTTGATAGACCGCTATGCGCCCCCCGAGATCGCCGATCTCTTCACCGACGAGGCCCGCTTCCGCACATGGCTGGAGGTGGAGATCCTCGCCTGCGAGGCCTGGGCCAAGCTCGGGGTGGTCCCGCCCGCCGACGTCGCCGCCATCCGCGAGCGGGCCGATTTCGATCTCGAGGCGATCCGGGCCCGCGAGGCGGTCACCGATCACGAGACCGCGGCGTTCGTCGACGTGGTGCAGGAGCGCATCGGTGGGCCGGCCGCGAAATGGCTGCACTACGGCCTCACGTCGTACGACGTCGTCGACACTGCGATGGCCGTCACGCTCGTACGCGCGTGCGATCTCATTCTCGGCGCGGTCGACCAGCTCGAAGGCGCGATCGTGGCGCGCGCACGCGAACACCGCGACACCCCGATGGCGGGACGTACGCACGGTATCCATGCCGAGCCGATCACGTTCGGGAGCAAGCTCGCGCTCTGGGCATTGCAGCTCCGCCGCGACCGTGTCCGCCTCGAACGTGCACGTGAGTCGGTTGCCGTCGGCAAGGTGTCGGGTGCGGTGGGTTCGTACTCGAACGTCGACCCGCAGGTCGAGGCGTATGTGTGCGAGCAGCTTGGGCTCCGACCCGCGCCGTCCACGCAGGTGATCGCGCGCGATCGTCACGCCGAACTGCTCTACGCGTGCGCCTCGCTCGGCGCGTCGATCGAGTCGTTCGCTCTCGAAGTGCGGCATCTCCAGCGCACCGAGGTCGGCGAGGCCCAGGAACCGTTTGCCACGGGCGCGCAGAAGGGTTCGAGCGCGATGCCGCACAAGCGCAACCCGTGGCGCTCCGAGCAGCTCTGCGGCCTCGCGCGAGTTCTCCGGGGCAACGTGCAGGCTGGGCTCGAGAACGTCGCGCTGTGGCACGAGCGCGACATGTCGCACTCGTCGGTCGAACGCATCGTGCTCACCGACTCGTTGATCCTCGCCTACTACATGACCGGCCGGTTCCGCGGCATCGTCGAAGGTCTCGTCGTGCACCCGGAGCGGATGCGCGAGAACCTCGACGCGTCGCACGGCCTCGTGTTCAGCGAAGCCGTGCTCCTTGCTCTGGTGGAGTCGGGTCTCGCGCGCGACGACGCGTACCGCTTGGTGCAGCAGGCTGCAACGCGCACGTGGGAACAGCGGCGCCCGTTCCGCGGGGTACTCGCGGAAGATTCGGAGATCACCGCGCACCTTTCAGCCGAGCGGCTCGACGACTGTTTCGACTTGCGTCGCGCGGTCGCGCACGCAACCCGCGCGGTCGACGCACTCGACGAGATGGAGGAGACGCAGCGGAGGCGTGGGCGGACGCCCGGGACGCCGGAGCGGAGTCGACCCGACATGGAGGAGGCCACCGACTCGTGAGCCATGTCGCGCTGCCCCATCACTACACGGGGAAGGTTCGCGAGCTCTACGAGGTCGGGTACGACCGCATGCTGGTGGTCGCGTCCGATCGCATCTCGGTGTTCGACGTGGTGCTCGGCGACACGATCCCCGACAAGGGCCGAGTGCTCACGGGGCTCTCGGCGTTCTGGTTCGACACAACCGCGTCGATCGTGCCGAACCACCTCGTGTCGGCCGACCCCACGGACTTTCCGGAGACCGCCGGCCCGGATGTCGCGGGCCGGGCCATGCTCGTGCGCGCGGCGCGCCCGGTGCGGATCGAATGTGTCGCGCGCGGCTACCTGTTCGGATCGGCATGGCAGGATTATCAGCAGACAGGCTCCGTGCAGGGGCGCGCGATCCCGGCCGGTCTCGCTCGAGCCGAACGGTTGCCTACGCCGATCTTCACACCAACCACGAAGGCCGAGGAAGGTCACGACCTGCCGCTCTCCGACGCCGACGCTGCCGCGCTCGTGGGCGACGAGCGGTTCGAGCAGCTCCGCGACCTCACGTTGCGCGTGTACGAGTTCGGCGCGGAGCTCGCGGCGTCACGCGGGTTGATCCTCGCCGATACCAAGCTCGAGTTCGGCACCATCGACGACCAGCTGCTCGTGATCGACGAGATGCTCACCCCGGATTCGTCCCGCTACTGGCCGGCCGATGAGTACACAGTGGGTGGCTCGCCTCCTTCGTTCGACAAGCAGTACGTGCGCGATTACTACCTCTCGATCGGGTGGAAGCGCGAGCCACCGGCGCCGCCACTGCCTGCAGCCGTGATCGAAGCGACGCGCTCGAAGTACGTGGAGGCCTACGAGCTCGTCACCGGCGTCAGCTTCGACGAGTGGCACGGAGCAGAGCAGTCATGAGATTCGAGGCCCGCATCGACGTCGCCCACCTCCCCGGTGTGCTCGACCCGCAGGGCGCAACGGTCGAGCGGGCGTTGCCGGCCCTCGGGTACACCAACGTGAGTGAGGTGACGATCGCGAAGACGATCCGGCTGGTGCTCGACGCGCCGTCCGTCGACGCCGCACAGGAGCAGGTCGACGAGATGTGCAAGCGACTGCTCGCGAACCCGGTGATCGAGCAGTACACGATCGCGATCACCAAGTTGGTATCGGTATGAGTGTGCGGGTCGGAGTCGTGCTCTTTCCCGGTACCAACTGCGAGCTCGACGTTGCCTGGGCCGTCGAGCAGCTCGGCGGGGAGGCGGACATGCTCTGGCACGCCGACGCGACCGTCCGCGGAGTCGACGCCGTCGTCGTGCCCGGCGGGTTCGCGCACGGCGACTACCTGCGAACCGGTGCCATCGCGCGGTTCTCGCCGGTGATGGACGCGGTCACGGAGTTCGCCGCCGCCGGTGGCCCGGTCGTCGGCATCTGCAACGGGTTCCAGGTGCTCACCGAAGCAGGGCTGCTGCCGGGCGCGCTCCAGAAGAACGTCGGGCTCACGTTCCTGTGCGAGACGGTGGAGCTCCGCGTGGAGACCAGCGCGTCGGTGCTCACCGGGCTGGCCGCGCCGGGCGACGTGCTCCGCGTGCCGATCAACCACTTCGAGGGCAACTACGTGTGCGACCCCGACACGCTCCGCCGTCTGCGTGAAGAAGACCGCGTGGTGTTCCGCTACGTGCGCAATCCCAACGGCAGCCTCGACGACATCGCCGGGATTGCCAACGAGGGCGGCAACGTCGTCGGCCTCATGCCGCATCCCGAGCGCGCCAGCAGCGCGCTCATCGGCTCCGACGACGGTTTGGTGTTGCTGCGTTCGCTGCTCACAGCGGCCTCTGACACTCGCGCCCTCAGCGCGTGATGCCGGCCTTCTTGAGCGTGTCGGCCGACACGCCGAGCTGTCGCCACGCGGCGTAGGAGATCCCCTTGCGCTCCGAGTACTTGCGGGCAGTCCGCACGAACGAATCCTCGAGGGCTGAGAGGTCGACCTTGGCGCCGAGCTGCGCGAGCTCGCCCTCGAGGTCCATACGCTCCTGGATCAGCTGGAGCCGCTGGAGTGCCGACGCGTTGGCGAGTTGGGCGGCGATCGCCGACAGGCGCTTCTTGATCGATTCCGGCGTGCGCTTGCGACCACGCCGGGGACGGTTCTTTTCGAGTGCTTCGAGGTAGACCTTCACGGCCCTGCCTTCGGCGCGGCCCTGTGCGAGGGCGGCCTTGTGTTCCGCGGTCATCTTGCGCGCCGGCTCCGTGCCTGAACGGAGAGTCGGCTTTGTGGTGCTCTTCGTCATGTTCTGCTCCCACGAATACGCCAATGAATGCGAATGTTCCCTGCCTGATCTTTCACGGTATCAGGGCCGACCCGAATCTCGGCAATTCGTTGGAATCAGGTTCTGACAAAGCGGAAATGCCGCCCGCGATTAGCATGCGCCGTCTCCATTTCTGTAGGCGGCGATGACCACCACCGAGCCCCAACACCTGAAACCCCAACACCTGAGACTTGGTCTCACCGACGACGAGCTCTCCGAGATCGTCGGCTTGATCGGGAGGGAACCCACCGAGGTCGAGCTCGCGATGTACGCGGTGATGTGGTCGGAGCACTGCTCGTACAAGTCGTCGATCGTCTACCGGCGCCGCTTCCCGACCACCGCGCCGTGGGTGCTCGTCGGCCCCGGTGAAGGCGCAGGTGTGATCGACGTGGGCGATGGCCTGGCCGTGGCGCTGCGGATCGAGAGCCACAACCACCCGTCCGCGGTCGAGCCGTACGAAGGCGCGGCCACCGGCGTCGGCGGGATCATCCGCGACGTCTTCTCGATGGGCGCTCGCCCCATTGCCCTCATGGACCCGCTGCGCTTCGGGCCGCTCGACGACGCACGCACCCGCTATCTCTTCGAACGGGTCGTGGCCGGCATCAGCGGCTACGGCAACGCCGTGGGTGTACCCACGGTGGGCGGCGAGGTGGTGTTCGACGACTGCTACCGCGACAACCCGCTCGTCAACGTGCTGTGCCTCGGGTTGCTCCCCCGTGAGCGCCTCGTGCTCGCGAAGGCCGAAGGTGAGGGGAACCTGGCGGTTCTGATCGGGTCGTCCACAGGGCGCGACGGCATCGGCGGCGCGAGCGTGTTGGCGTCGGCCGGGTTCGAGGTCGGGTCGGAGGCCAAGCGCCCTTCGGTGCAGGTCGGCGACCCGTTCGAGGAGAAGCGGCTCATCGAGGCCACTCTCGAGTTGCTCGACGCAGGCCTCGCGGTCGGGGTGCAGGATCTCGGTGCCGCGGGCATCTCGTGCGCGGCGTCGGAGACCGCGGCCAAGACCGGCGCGGGGATGGACGTCGACATCGCGCGCGTCGCGAAGCGGGAGCCGGGCATGAACCCGGTCGAGGTGATGACGTCGGAGAGCCAGGAGCGCATGCTCGCGATCGTCACGCCGTCGAACCTCGACGCGGTGCTCGGCCTGTGCAAGCGATGGGAGGTTCGCGCGACCGTCATCGGGCGCGTCACCGACACCGCGCGCTTCCGCGTGTACGACGGCCTGTTCGACGCGCTCGGTGTGCCCGGTGGGAATCCCACACCCCCGCGCGGCGACGCCCCGCCGGAGATTTCCTCGGATCGCGAGCCCATCGCCGACGTGCCGGTCGCGAGCCTCGGCGACGGCCCGGTGTACCGCCGGCCGCTCGCACCACCGGGCGACCTCGCGGCCCGTCAGGCGGCCGATCCCGCGCCCGAGCTCGCGAAGCGCGTTCCCGAGGGCACCGACCTCTCCACCGAGCTGCTCGCCCTGCTGGGGATGCCGACGATCGCGGACAAGTCGTGGGTGTACCGGCAGTACGACCATCAGCTGTTCTTGAACACCGTCGTGGGTCCGGGCGCGGATGCCACCGTGCTCCGGCTGAAGGGCACGAACCGGGGGCTCGCGCTCACCACTGACGGCAACGCGCGTTTCTGCGCGCTCGATCCGAGAACGGGTGCGCGACTCGCCGTGATCGAGGCCGCCCGCAACCTCGCGTGTGTCGGGGCCGAGCCACGCGCGCTCGTGAACTGCCTCAACTTCGGCAACCCCGAGCACGAGGAGGTGATGTGGCAGTTTGCCGAGGTCACCGAGGGAATGAGCGAGGCGTGTGAGGCACTCGGCATCCCCGTGATCGGCGGCAACGTGAGCTTCTACAACGAATCGCGCGGGCGCGACATCGATCCCACGCCGGTCGTCGGTCTCGTCGGCGTCGTGCACGGGCTCGACGCGGTGCCACCCCCACCCGCGCTGCACGCCGGATCGCGCATCGTCGTGCTCGGTGACACCCGCGCGGAGCTGGGGGGGTCGGAATGGGCGGGCCGTCACGCACTGCGCGACGGCGTTCCCCCCGTCGCCGACCTCGCCGCGGCGGTCGTGCTCCACGAGTTGGTCGCCGCGCTGGTGCGCGACCACACCGTCGACGGCGTGCACGACTGCTCCGAAGGAGGGCTCGCGGTCGCGCTGGCCGAAATGGCGATCGCGGGCGAGTGTGGCGCAGAGGTGACCCTCGCAACCGATCTGGTCCCCGCGCTCGCGTGGTTCTCCGAGTCGGCGTCGCGGGTGGTGCTGTCGGCCGGTACGGACCGGATCGGCGAGGTGCTCGGCCGTGCCAGGAGTGCGGGCGTTCCTGCTGCCGACATCGGAATCGCGGAGGGCGACCGCCTGATCTCCCCTGATTTCGACGTCGCGCTCGCCGATGCCACTGACGCATGGCGCAACGCAATCCCTCGCGCACTCGGACGCATCGACCAGCTCACTCCACCGATGCCGCCATCCGCGATACTGGAGCAGTAATGGATCCGGGATACGGGCACGCCTGCGGGGTATTCGGCGTCTACACGCCGGGTCAGGCCGTCGCGCAGATCACCTATCACGGCCTGTACGCGCTCCAACACCGGGGTCAGGAGTCGGCCGGGATCGCCGTGAGCGACGGGCAGACCATCACCGTCGTGAAAGACATGGGCCTCGTCACGCAGGTCTTCGACGAGCACAACCTGGCGCCGCTCGACGGCCACCTCGCGATCGGGCACGTGCGCTACTCCACCACCGGTTCGAGTACCTGGCGCAACGCGCAACCCGTCTACCGCGAGATTGGTGACGCCGGCTTCGCGCTCGGACACAACGGCAACCTCACGAACACCGCGGTGTTGGCCGAGCAGCTGGGGATGCTCCCGGGAATGCTCACCGCCGATAGCCGCCTCGATTCCACCACCGACTCGGCACTCGTAGCGGAGCTCATCGCCACCGAGTGGCCTTCGGAGCCGCGTTCGGACGGTCGCGACCTCGAGCTCGCGCTCGAGCGTGTCCTCCCGCGCTTGGAAGGTGGCTTCTCGTTCGTGATGATGGACGACGCCCACCTCATCGGTGTGCGCGACCGTCATGGCATCTGGCCGCTCGTACTCGGCCGGCTCGGTGATGCCGGCTGGGTGCTCGCGAGCGAGACGCGCGCGCTCGACATCGTGGGCGCGCACTTCGTGCGCGAGGTGGAGCCGGGCGAAGTGCTCATCGTCGACGCCACCGGCCTGCACTCGCGCCGGTTCGCCGACCCCGATCCCAAGCTCTGCCTGTTCGAGTTCGTGTACTTCGCCGGACCCGACACCATGCTGTACGGCCGCAACGTGCACGCCGCTCGCCAGCGCATGGGCGAGGAGCTGGCGCGCCAATCGCCGGTTCCGGCCGACATGGTGATGCCGGTTCCGGAGTCGGGCATTCCCGCCGCGCAGGGCTTCGCGCGCGCCGCCGGCATTCCGTACGGCGACGGCCTGGTCCGCAATCGCTACGTCGGGCGTACCTTCATCCAGCCCAACCAGCAAGCGCGCGACGAGATGGTGCGGCTCAAGTTCAACCCGCTCTCCGAGAACATCCGTGGGAAGCGCCTCGTCGTCGTCGAGGATTCGATCGTGCGCGGCACCACCACCCGGCAACTCGTCGCCATGCTGCGCGAGGCCGGCGCGGCCGAGGTGCACTTCCGCGTGTCGTCGCCGCCGTACCGCTGGCCGTGCTTCTACGGCCTCGATACCGGTCGCCAGTCCGAGCTGCTCGCAGCCGACCTCTCGGTCGGCGAGATTCGCGACTTCCTCGGCGTCGACTCACTGGCGTACCTCGACCTCGACCGGCTCGTCGCCGCCACCGGCGCGTCGCCTACCTCGTTCTGTACCGCGTGCCTGTCGGGCACCTACCCGGTTCCAATCCCCGAGTTCCCGACTGTGGACTCCAAGCTCGTCCTCGAGCTGGAACCCGAACCCCGCTCCACGCTCGCCGATCGATGACACGCGTGGCCGCGTGAGCGGCAGGGGAGCGAGCGACCACGAGCCGGGTATCCCGGCTCGTAGCGAGCGAGCCGAGAGTCAGGAGCCGCTCACGTACGCGGATGCGGGCGTCGACATCGGAGCCGGCGAGCGCGCGGTCGAGCTCATCAAAGGGCACGTGCGTTCCACGCTGCGGCCGGAAGTGGTCGGCGACATCGGCGGTTTCGGCGGGCTCTTCGCGTACGAGCCACGCGGGATCCGCGACCCGATCCTCGTGTCGTCGACCGACGGCGTCGGCACCAAAACGCTGATCGCGCGGCTCATGGCGAAGTACGACACGATCGGTATCGACCTCGTCGCAGGTTGCGTCGACGACATCGCGGTGCAGGGCGCGGAACCGCTGTTCTTCCTCGACTACATCTCGATCGGCAAGGTGGTCGAGCAGATCGTCGCCGACATCGTGGCGGGTGTCGCGCACGGGTGCCGCACCGCGGGGTGCGCGCTGCTCGGCGGGGAGATGTCGGAGCACGACATCATGGAACCGGGCGAGTTCGACCTCGTCGGGTTCGCGGTCGGCGTGGTCGAGCGTGGTCGGATCCTGCCGTCCGGTGTGCGGCCGGGCGACGTCATCGTCGGCATGGCGAGCCCGGGGCTGCGCCAGAACGGCTACACGCTGGCCCGCAAGGCGCTGCTCGAGCGGGCCGGCCGTCGCCTCGACGAACCCGCGTGGAAGGGGGCGCACCACTCGCTCGGCGACGAGTTGCTCCGCCCGAGCGTGATCTACTCGCCGGCGATGCGAAAGCTGCGCGAGCGGGTCCCGGTCCACGCGTTCGCGCACGTCACCGGAGGCGGGATCCCGGCGAATCTCGCGCGTGTCCTGCCGCAACACTGTGACGCGCGCGTCGCGCGCGGAACGTGGGACGAGCCGCGCATCTTCGCCGAGGTGCAGCGCGCCGGGAATGTCGCGGACTCGGAAATGGAGCACGTGTTCAATCTCGGCCTGGGCATGCTCGCCGCGGTTGCTGCGAACGACCGATTGGATACGCTGGACCTCATACGTTCGGCCGGGCACGATGCGTGGCTCGTCGGGGAGATTGTGGAGGGTCGGGGGCGGGTAACGATCACACCTCCATAGCTCCGACACCGGACGGAAGCTGATAACCTGCACATTCGGGACTGTTCCCCCAAAACCCAGGAGTTCCACATGGCGCAGAACGATGCTCCGGAACCTGAGCAGTTGCTGACGCCCTCCGAGGTCGCTGCCATGTTCCGGGTGAACCCCAAGACCGTCACGCGCTGGGCGCGGGCGGGCAAGATCTCCGCCATCCGCACCCTCGGCGGACACCGGCGCTTTCGCGCATCGGAGATCCGCAAGTTCCTCGACCAGGTCGACGAGTCCACCGAGCTCTGACTGCCGTTCTACGCGGGTCGCTTCCCCAGGGATCGAGTGCGCAGGTCGGCGGTCTCGCGGTGTTCGGGCCGCTGTCGATGGAGCTCCGCGGCGTGTTTCCCGTCGGCCGGGTCGAGGCTGTCGACCGCGATGAGGACGAACACGACCGACGCCAGCCCGCGAGGGCCGAACCAGCCGACGAACGCGACCGTGGCGCGGTCGACCCCGGTGCCCGCGAGCGCAATTGCGACCGGAACCATGCGCACCACGGTCAACGCGAGCACCGCGAACACGACGTCCTGCCACACGAGATGCACGAACGCGGGCACGGTCATTGTGGCGCCGAACAGCAGCCAGACGAGCAGCGAGAGGAGCTCGCCCGCGTCGTCGGTGAAGCCGAGCGTGAGCGGGTCGTCGCCGGGCATGATGCTCCCGAACGCCATGCCGCCGACGAACGCGGCCACGAAGCGGTTCGCGCCGGCTTCGATTGCCGAAGCGCCGCGCTCAGACCGCGCCTCTTGCCGTGCCATCGCGACGCGCAAGCGTTCCTCGGGGGTGATGAGGTGGTCGTTGTCGTCGGTGCCGGCGTCGAGCTGCCCAGTTGATGGTTCCCTTGAACCGGCTGTCCTCGGACGTGTAGTCGTCGCGGACGCAACCGATTGAACTCGAGGCCCTGCTGCACGGACCACCGAACGCGCTCGCGGCCCCGAACCCCGCGTCGTCGGGCAGCACGATCAACACGTTCGGCGCGCCGGCCGGCGGGCGCAGCGGTTCGATCGGCGGGAACGCCGTATCGGGATCCTTCGCGCCGTATGTGGTGAGGCCCATGTGCGCGCGCTGCGGGATCGGCAGCGCGCTGCGCTGCAACTCATCGTGGTCGGGCGTAATGTTTCCTCCGCCGTCGTGTGCGCCGGTATCCCGGCTCGCAGCGTTGGACCCTACAGCGACGAGGAGAGGGAACTCAGATGATCGAGTCTGCGCGACGGAGCGGCCACCGCGCCTCGGGGTCGTCCGTTGCCGGGCTCGCACTGTTGGCGCTGGCCGTCGGTGTCTGGGGGTTCGTGGCTCCCTCGGTATCCTCGGCCGCCACGACGACGAAGCCGCCGGCGATCAAGCACGTTTTCTTGATCAATCTCGAGAACAAGAGCTTCGACGAGACCTGGGGCGCGAGCTCGCCGGCTCCGTACCTCAGCCAGACCCTCGTGGCCAAAGGCCAGTTCCTCAGCCAGTACTTCGCGATCGGCCACGTGAGCCTCGACAACTACATCGCGCAGATCAGCGGTCAGGGGCCGAACAAGCAGACGCAACTCGACTGCTCGACCTACACCGACTTCGTGAGCACCGGCATGGGCGCTCTCGGTCAGGTGTTGGGCGACGGCTGCGTGTACCCGACGTCGGTGAAGACGATCGCCGATCAGCTCACGGCGAAGAAGCTCACGTGGAAGGGCTACATGGAGGACATGGGAAACTCGCCGACCGAGCCGAAGACGTGCCGCCACCCCGAGATCGGTGCCAAGGACACCACGCTGGTTGCCAAGGCCGATGACGGGTACGCGACCCGGCACAACCCGTTCGTGTACTTCCATTCGATCATCGACTCCCCGATCTGCAACACGAACGTCGTCCCGCTCGACCGGTTCGAAGCCGATCTCGCGTCGGTGAAGACAACCCCGAATTTCTCGATGATCACGCCGAACCTGTGCAACGACGGCCACGACGCGACCTGCCCCGGCGGCATTCTTGGCGGGCTCGTCGCGTCGAATGCCTGGCTGGAGCAGTGGGTGCCGAAGATCCTCGCGTCGCCGGCGTTCAAGAAAGACGGTCTTCTCATCGTGACGTTCGACGAAGCCGAGTTCATAGGCGCGAGCGCCGACGCGACGTCGTGCTGCAACGCACCGAAGCCCCCGAACGTCGAGAACGCCAGCGCGATCCCGCCGGGTCCCGGTGGCGGACGGGTAGGTGCGGTACTGGTGTCGCCGTTCATCAAGCCGGGATCCACCAACGACACGCCCTACAACCATTACGGGTTGCTGTGCAGCATGGAAGACGTGTTCGGCCTGAAGCACCTCGGTTACGCGGGTCAACCAGGCCTCACCTGCTTCGGCGCCGACGTCTACAAGAAGGCGTCGACCAAGAAGTAGCGAGCCGATGCTGGAAGTGTGGCCGGGACCGGCGTCGATCCGGTGACCCCGCGCTTTTCAGGCGCGTGCTCTGCCGACTGAGCTACCCGGCCGTGTGAGAGCCGAAGCTCCCTCGCGGTCCTGACGGGATTTGAACCCGCGACCTCCGCCTTGACAGGGCGGCGTGCACTCCAAACTGCACTACAGGACCAGATCACGATCACGTTCGATCGCGTGCCCCCAGGGGAGTTCGAATCCCCGTTACCGCCTTGAAAGGGCGGCGTCCTAGGCCACTAGACGATGGGGGCTCGGCTTCCCCTGAGGCAGGGCATCGTAGCAGTGCCGTCAGCCCACATCTGATGGGATCTGCGCCTCGCAGTGGCGGTGCCGGGCGCACCGACGTCGGTCGGCGTGGGGCTCCGGGGGGGCGGCGGGGCTCTGGGGCGGTGGGGGCGGCGCGGCGGGGGGGCGCCGCCGGCCACCAGGATGAGACCGAGCGCGAGGGCCAGCATGCCGGCGATCTGGAGCATCGAGCCCGAGCCGGTGAACGCGAGCGACGACGCCGCCGGCCTCGCAGCCGTCGCAGCGAGGACGCTGGGTGGGGCGGCTGCCGGGGGCGTGTAGTTGACGATGACCTTGAACGTGGCGCTGGCGGTGTTGTTCGCCGCGTCGGTCGCCGTGCACAACACGTCGGTCGTCCCCACCTTGAACAACGAACCCGACGCAGGTCCGCAGTCGACGACCATCGCCTGGGAGTCGACGGACTCCGCGGCCGCGACCGCCGCCGGGGCGGACCCGCCATCGGTGGCCGTCGGCGGCGTGTAGTCGACGTTCGCGCCGTTCGCGTCGTTCGCGATGGCGATGATGTCGGCGGGCACGTTCTCGAGCGTCGGCGGGGTCGTGTCCTGCGCGACGACGACGTTGAACGTCGCGGTCGACTCGTTGGCGAAGTCGTCGGTGGCCGTGCACGTCACGACGGTCGTGCCCAGAGAGAAGGTCGAGCCCGAGACGGGTGCACACGCGACGGTCGGGGTCGCGTCGACGACGTCGGTCGCGGTGGGCGACGGGTAGGTGACGATCGCACCGTCGGGACCGGTTGCCTCCTTGGTAATGTCGGCGGGCACGTTCTGGAGCGTCGGTGGCGTCGTGTCCTGGACCTTGACCGGGAACTCCTTCGCGGAGGCGTTGTTCGAGTCGTCGGTCGCGTCGCACGTGACGGTGATGTCGGTACCGACCGGGAGCAGACCGGGCGTGACCACCAGGGCGCTCGCCTTGTCCTTGCAGACCAGGGTGGGGGTCGAGTCGACGAGGTCGGCGGCGCTCCAATTCACGGTCGCGCCGGTCGGGCCGGTGGCCTCGACCGGGACCGGGGGTGGAGTGATCACCGGCGGGGTCGTGTCGACCACGGTCACGTCGATGTTCAGCGGTACCGACTCGTTCCCGCTCGCGTCCTTACCCGTGCAACTCGCGGAGGTCGGGCCGCCGAGCGGGAAGAACGAAGGGGTGCAGGAGACCGTCGGGTTGGGATCGACGACGTCGGTGACGGTCGCGCCGAGGGCCGCTGCGGTGGCGTTGGCGCCGCCGGTCGTGTTGCCCTCGACCTGCTTGTTGCTCGGGAGGGTCAGGGTCGGTGCTGTCGTGTCGACGACCTTCATGGTGAACGAGGCGCTCGTCTCGAGGCCGCCGGAGTCGGTGACCGAGCAGGTCACCAACGTGTCACCCAGTGGGTAGGAGGCGCCGAGCGGGTCCTTGTTGCAGGTCGGCGACGGGAGGACCGGGTCCTTCAGCTTGTCGTCTTCCTTGTCCTTCGCCGTGATGGTGTAGATGACGCCCGACACGCCGGTCGGGCCGGTGGCCTCGATCGTCTGGATGCCGTCGTGTCCGTCGGGCGGGTACGCCACCTTCAAGTCGTCGTAGCTGAGCGTGGGGGCGGTGTTCGGGGGCACGGTGATGGTGACGGTGACGCTCTTGGTGCCCGACGACGCGACGATGTCGTAGTCGTTCGGGGTCTTCGACTTCACGTTGAAGGCCTTGCCGAACTTCTTGCAGTCGGTGAAGGTGATGTCGGGCGGGTTGACCGCGCTCACTCCCGCGGGAAGGGTCGCGTTCCAACTCACCGTGAGTGCGGCGGGGATCGCGAGGTGCACGATGCTGGGGCTGGCAACCGTTGTTTCACACGTGCCGACTTTTTTGATCTCGACGTCGAAGTCTTTGGGCCCGCCCCACTCGACGGGCCCGCCGCCGGCCTTGAGGTCGAGCGTGTCGTCGCCGATGACGGCCGTCGCGGGTCCGGTGGCCACGGCCGCGGACAGCCCGACGAGCAACCCCAAAAGGCCGACCACCGCGGGCCGACCGACGCGTCCCAAGCTTCATGATCCGTCCGACCTCCGCGTAGCCTCCGACCGCTCGGCGCTACCGTAATACAGCGGCCCGGGACGTTGCACGATCCGTGGCCCCGGCGGCCCCGGCTACTCCGGAGTCTGGGAGAAGTCGCCGCGCGATCGCTCCGTCGCTCTCGCTCGTCCATACCGCGCGAGCCGCCCGAGACCCTTATGGCCGAACGGCGCCGGGGTGCTGTCGGCCTCGCGATCACGCTGCGGTTGGACCCCGAGGACGGCCGTGGTGTCGTCGGTCTGCACGAGCGGGTCCCCGAATACGCCCTCGATCCGGAGCAGGCGCCCGGCGACAACAACAGCGCGTTTCGGGAGGTCGATTCGCTGCCGTTGGTCTTTACGCCTCGCGAACTCGGCGGGCCAGGACGGTCTCGAGAAACTGGCGTCGCGAAGTTGACGACGTACGCGCGGCGCGGCCGGTCGACCGACCGGTTCGCCGGTGTGTAGTGCGCCGTGCCGTACGAGTGCATCGTGGCTCCGCCCGCGCGTAACGGGGCGGCAACTACCTGCGAGACGTCGACGTGCGCTGCTGGATAACATCACCTGCCGGGTGATACCGCCGAGCATCCCTTCCGCACCGAGCGGCACTCACCGACGCTACGTCACGAGCCACGCGATCGGCAGGGAAACGCTCACGACGATCGCCACACAGCAGAAGGCGAGCGAGAGCTTGCCCGACCGTCGAGTGCCCATCGAGTCTGAGCGCGCCAGGATCACCATCAGCACGATGAGGGGTGGCGCGGCGATCCCGTTGAGGATCGCCGCGTAGTACAGACCCCGGATCGGGTCGATGCCGGCAAGGTCGAGCAACAGTCCGACGAGCATCGAGAAGACGATCACGCCATAGAAGCCGTGGGCCTCGCGAAAGCGCTTCGAGAGCCCTTCGTTCCAGTGCAGCGCCTCGGCGATCGCGTACGCAGTGGATCCCGCGAGCACCGGAACCGCGAGCAGCCCGAGCCCGACGACACCGAGCGCGAACACGAGCCCGGCGAGGTCTCCCGCGAACGGCTTCAGCGCTTGCGCGGCTTGATCGGCCGTCGCGATGTTGGTGATACCGCCCGTGTGCAGCGCGGCAGCGGCCGACACCATGATCGCGAACGCGACCACGCATGCCGAGGTCATCCCGCCGATCACATCCCATCGCATGACCTGGATGTTGTCGTCGGATGGGGCGAGCAGTTCGCTGCCGGGCCGGTCGTGCTCCTCTTCCACTTCTTCGCTGGCTTGCCAGAAGAAGAGATATGGCGACACCGTCGTTCCGAAGACCGCGAGCAACGCCGCCAGCTCGCTCCGACTTCCGGAGAGATGCGGCACCAGGGCGTGATCGGCCACCGCGCTCCAGTCGACGTCGATGCTGGCGAGGACGAACAAATATGCCAACAGCGAGAGCGCCATCCAGCGCAGCACTCTGGAGTACCGGTGGTACGAGACGAAGATCTCGAGCCCGAGCATGACCGCGGTCATGACAATGGCAAGCAGCGCGGCCGGAACGGGGACGACGAGCTTCGCCGACGCACCCATGGCGGCGATGTCGGCGCCGACGTTGAAGATGTTGGCCACCGTGACCAGGGTCACCGCCGCGTAGAGAACCGGGCGCGAGAACCGCTTTCGAATCAACGACGCGAGACCCTCGCCCTGGACCAGCCCGAGCCGCGCGGCCATCTCCTGCACCGCAGCTGCGAGGGGGGCGACATACAGCGCCGACCACACGAGGCTGAGTCCGAACGCGGCGCCGACCTGCGAGTAGGTCCCGATTCCCGATGGGTCGTCGTCGGCCGCCCCCGTGACGAAGCCAGGCCCGAGACGCTTGAAGTAGCCGTGCCCGCGCACGCGTCTCCGGTTTGCGTGATGCGCGGACTCGACCGGAGGCACGCCCGAGTGTGGCGCACGGCGACCCCTGCGCCCGAGATCAGGGGAAGTGACCTGCCGCGCCGGTGATCGCCGCCACGGACGGTCTTGTCGACGGAGGACGGGTCGTGGGCGTCTTGCGGCTCGAGGACGTGCAGCACCTGGTGTCCGAGAGGCCCGGCTAGCGGTAGTGGTCGACCCCCATCAGGAGGACGGTGCCAGCTCGCGGGGTCTGGTGATCAGCACGGGACACGGGGCCGCGTGGATCACCGCACCGGCAACGCCGCCCAGAGTGAGACGCGCCCGGCCGGTGTGACCGTGGGTGCTCAGCGCGACGAGCGACGCCGCGACGTCGTCGGCGAGCTCGAGGATGCCGCCCGCGGGATGTCGATCGCGGAGCACGCGCAAGCCGTCGTCGGCGAGCTCGGTCTGGAAGAACTCGACCGCGTGCTCGAGCTCGGCGGCGGGCGCGGACGAGGTCTCGACGTCGCGCGGATGGACGACGTGCACGATCACGACCTCCCGGTTGAGTGTCCGTGCCCATTCCCTCGCGGTGGGGAGGATCGCGTTGGACGCGCGCGATCCGTCGTGGCAGACGACGATCGGTCCGTCGACACGCCATTCGGTATCGGAGTTGGGCCCGACGAGCGCGGTGGGCACCCCGAGCTCACGCACGGCGCGCTGGGCGACGCTTCCGAGCACCGCCGTACCGAGCGCGCCGCGTCCATGTGTTGCCATGCAGAGCACGGGCTCGTCGGCACGGTCTACGCACCCGGCGATCGCGGTCAGTGCGTCGTGTTCGCGGAGGAGCTCGGTTCGGACCCGGTCGTAGCCGGTGGCGGCAGCGGCGTCGGACAACCAGACGGGCAGTTCCGAGGGATCGAGTTCGTCCAAGGTCATCGGGGTCGTCACGAGGAGGAGCTCGGCGTCGAGCGCGTCGGCGAGCGAGACCGCGACGGGAAGGGCGCGGAGCGCGAAGTCCGAACCGTCGAGCGGCACGATGACGGTCTTGGGCATGACGGGATCCTTCACCGGCTCGAGATCATGAACGAGCACCCATCGTTGGGACCATCGACCCTGGTCGGGGCTGGGCAATTCCGGGACGCTGGCGGCATGCGGACAAAGCCGGCGCTCCGAGACGTCGGATCGCCGAACGTTACCGCGACGCATCTTGTCGAGGCCGTGGGTGTGGTGAGGACCTACCGCGGGTCGGGTCGAGGTGCGTGCCCTGAATGGTGTGGACCTGGTCGTCGACGCCGGCGAGATGGTGTCGATCATGGGGCCGAGCGGGTGCGGCAAGACCACGCTGTTGAACTGCCTCTCGGGGCTCGACGACATCGACGGTGGGGACGTGCTGGTCGAAGGGGTGTCCCTCGCCAGCATGTCGGACCGCGAGCGCACCGACTACCGCGCGCGCCACATGGGATTCGTCTTCCAGTTCTACAACCTCATGCCGGTGCTCAACGCCGTCGAGAACGGGGAACTGCCGCTGTTGGTGGCGCGGCGGCCCGCGCGCGAGGCCCGCAGGCGCGCGATCGAAGCGCTCGAGCTGGTCGGTCTCGCCGGACGAGCCGAGCACGTGCCCGACGAGTTGTCAGGCGGTGAGCGCCAGCGCGTCACCATCGCGCGGTCGTTGGTGAACGACCCGACGATCGTCTGGGCCGACGAGCCCACCGGCGACCTCGACAGCGAGAGCGCGGACGAGATCACGGCGCTGATGCGTCAGCTCAACATCGAGCGTGGGATCCGGTTCGACGTACCGTGGTTCACGCTCGTGGTGATCTTCGTCGCTGTGTACGCGGTCGCCGTTGCAACGTCGCTGTTACCCGCGCGGCGCGCGTCGCGCATCCAGCCGGCGACCGCGCTCCGGTACCAGTAGTGAACTAGTCGACGACGTCTGGGCGTGTACCGCCGAACAGGGGTGGCCTCGCCACCTCGCCGATCGCGTGGCGGAGCAGGATGCACGCGTGGTCACGGTCCGCGCCGGGTGCGTACGTACGGCGGAGATCGGCCAGCGCGACCTCGAGCGGAAGCGAGCGGCCCTTCGCGAGCCGCACGAGGTGCTGCCCTCCCTCCGAGAGCGACACCAAGGGGTCACGGCCGAGCTCGAGGGCACGTCGCCCCAGTGAGGATCCCACGGTCAGCGCATCGGGGATTACGGCTGCACTCATCGGAGGCCTCCTATTTCGCACCACGGCACGGTCGTCGGTTGCCCCAGGATGCGCTCTGGGACAGCCGGCGCCGTAGGGCCGAAGGTCCCGACGCGCGGTTCCGGTCGAAAGCGCGCCCGGGCGATTTGTGTGCTCGTGCTCCCGAGCAGCAGTCAGCCGATGTCTGCTCGGAGCCGAGCGACGAGTGCCACGACGTCGTTCCCGGGCCCACCCGACGTCGGCGGTTCGGTGTCGACGCGCGTCCCGGCCATTGCGGACACGGTTGCCGCCACCGACGCGCGGAGCGCGTCGAGGTCGTAGCCACCTTCGAGGAATGCGACGAACCGGCCCGGTTGTGGCGCGAAGGCCAGGACGCGCCGGGTGAGTGCGGCGTAGTCGCCGGCGCTCCATGCCAGATCGGCCAGCGGATCGCGCCGATGCGCGTCGAAGCCGGCCGAGACGAGCACCCACGTGGGTGAGAACCGCTCGACCGCGGGCGCCACGATCTCGTCGAGCGCGCCGAGCGTGACATCGCCGGTTGCTCCGGGAGGGAGCGGGAAGTTGATGGTGAGCCCGGGCGCGTCCGCGCCACCCGTGTCCGACGCCGGGCCGGTGCCGGGGTACGCGGGCGACTGGTGCGTGGAGACATAGAGGACCCGCGGGTCGTTCCAGAAGATGTCCTGCGTCCCGTTCCCGTGGTGCACGTCCCAGTCGACGATCAGGACGCGCTCGTCGTGTTCCGCGAGCTCGGCGGCAGCAACCGCGATGTTGTTGAGCAGACAGAAGCCCTGGCCTCGCGTTCGGGTTGCGTGATGCCCCGGCGGGCGTACGCCGACGAAGGCGGCCGACGCGTCGCCGCGCCGGAGCGCATCGATCGCGGCGAGGCCGCAGCCGGTCGCGAGCAGCGCGGTCTCGAACGAGCCGGACGACACCGGCGTGTCGGGGTCGAGATCGCCGCCGCCCGCGTGAGCGAATTGCTCGAGCGCATCGAGGTACGCCGCGTCGTGCACGCGGACGAGTTCGCCGCGGTCGGCGATCCTGCCGGTTGACCACGTCACGTTGTCTTCGAGACCGGCGTCCTCGATGCCGCGAATTACCGCGTCGATGCGCGCCGGCCGTTCCGGATGCCCGCGCCCGGTGTCGTGGTGATCGTGGTCGCCGAGCGTCGTCACCAGTACCCGACGTGTCATGGGACCTCCGGCCCTGTTCCCGCGACCGTTCCATGTGCACGATGATGGTGTCGAGTCGAGCGTGGGTCGTGATCCCGTCCCGAGGAGGGTCCCATGGCGTGGCGATTCCGTGACCGGGCCGAGGCTGGCGCTGCGCTCGCCCAGCTGCTTGTCCAGTTCCGAGACGAGGACCCAGTGGTGCTGGCGCTTCCACGCGGTGGTGTTCCCGTCGCGTTCGAGGTCGCACGCGCGTTGCAGGCCCCCCTCGACGTCATCGTCGTCCGCAAGCTCGGTGTTCCGTTCCAGCCCGAATTGGGGATGGGCGCGATCGGCGAAGAGGGCGTGCGCGTGCTCGATCCGCACATGGTGCGCGTCGCCCAGGTGACCGCCGAAGAGATCGCGACGATCGAGATGCGTGAACGCGCTGAACTGGAACGCCGGGTTCGCCTCTACCGGGGCGCGCGGCCGATGATCTCCCTCGAGGGTCGTACGGTGATCGTCGTCGACGACGGAATCGCGACGGGAGGCACCGCTCGCGCCGCGCTGCGCATCGCGCGTCTCCATGGCGCGCGTCGCATCATCCTCGCGGTGCCGGTGGCGGCGCCCGAAACCGTGCGCGAGCTGGCCGACGTCGCCGATGCGATCATCGCGGTGCAGACGCCCAGCCCGTTCCTCGCGATCGGCGAGTGGTACGAGCGGTTCGACCAGACAACTGACGACGAGGTCCGGACATTGCTCGGCGCAGCGACCACGGCGCGTTCGGGCAGCGACGACGCGATCGACACCGCTCCAAGCGACGAGCCGATCTTCGACGGCGAGGTGAGGATCGGGACCGACGGGATCCGACTTCCCGGTCACCTCACGATCCCGCTCGGTGCTCGGGGCCTCGTGCTGTTCGCGCACGGCAGCGGGAGCAGCCGTCACAGTCCGCGCAACCAGTTCGTGGCGCGTCACCTTCAGGGAGCCGGGCTCGCGACGCTGCTGTTCGACCTCCTGTCGCCCGACGAGGCGCTCGATCGCGCCAATGTGTTCGATGTCGAGCTCCTGGCCGTCCGGCTCCTGGCGGCGACGCGGTGGGTCCGGAGCCAGCCACCCTGCGCCGGCCTGGCACTCGGCTACTTCGGTGCCAGCACCGGCGCAGCCGCGGCGCTCTGGGCGGCTGCCGAAGACCCTTCGATCCGGGCGGTTGTGTCGCGCGGGGGCCGGCCCGACCTCGCGGCGTCGCGTCTCGGCGCGGTGGAGGCCCCCACGTTGCTGATCGTCGGTGGCGACGACACCGTCGTGATCGGCCTCAACGAGGAGGCTGCGACGCGGCTCCGCTGCGAGCACCGGATCGAGATCGTGCGAGGCGCGACGCATCTGTTCGAGGAACCCGGAGCCCTCGAGGTCGTCTCGGGTCGCGCGCAAGCGTGGTTCCTCAGGTATCTGTCGCCGTTCCCTGCCCAGGCCGGTCGGGTGCGCACGAGCCCGTGATGCCTTCTGGAGGCACGCTCCATTCGACGACCGTTCCCCCCTCGGGTCGGGAGCGCACGGCGCACCGGCCACCGAGCCGAACGGCGCGGTCGGTCATGTTGCGGATGCCGTTGCCCCCGCCGCCGTCAGCATCTTCGGGGATGCCGACTCCGTCGTCGCTCACGCACAGCACCACCTGAGCGCCAGTTCCCCGTTCGGGCACGGAGCCGGCTTCGATCGTCACGTCGACCGACGCCGCGCGCGCGTGTCGGGCCACGTTCGACAGGGCTTCCCGCAAGGTCGCTAGCAGGTGCGCAGCGACCTCGTCGGTGATCGTCTCGATCGGTCCGTCGAAGCGCACCCTGGGCTCGAACCCGAGAACGGCACGCTCGTCAGATGCGACCCGCAGGATCTCGGCTCGCCGTCCGCCGGCGTCGGCGCCCAAGGTCTGCAAGCCGAAGATGACGGCACGAATCTCCCGGATCGTCGCGTCGAGGTCGTCCACGACGGTGGCAACGCGCTGGGCGACGTCGGGATCCTTGATGCGGGACCACACTCCCTGGAGCGTCATCCCCGACGCGAACAGCTGCTGGATCACGATGTCGTGGAGGTCTCGGGCGATGCGCTCGTGGTCCTCGAGCGTGCGGAGTTCCTGCTCGGCCTCGCCGAGACGTTGCTCGGTCTCGAGGCGCTCGCTGACGTCGCGCACGGCGGCGACGACCATCGCCTGGTCGTTCGCGGTCACGGGGCTGAGGCTGATCTCGACAGGGAACTCGGTGCCGTCCTTGCGCCGACCGAGCAGCGAGATGCCCGCGCCCATCAGACGGGTGCGCGGTTCTGCCCGGTAGCGCGTGCGGTGGGCACGGTGGATCGCCCGGAATCGCTGGGGCAGGAGCTCGTCCACCGATGCCCCCAGGAGCTCCGAGCGGTCGTACCCGAACAGCGCTTCGGTCTGCCGGTTCACGACGAGGATCCGCCCCGAACGGTCGGTGATCACGATGCCGTCGGGCGCGGCATCGACCAAGCTCCAGGCGACCTCGTCGCCCAGCCTGACGTCGGTCTCGCGTGAGACCAAAGACCGGAACCCTTCGTCGTGACGGTGGGCTCCGAAGGCTACCGCTCGGCGTTTCGTTTCCCACCTTACGGCGAGCCCGATGTCGACGGACGTTCTCCTCTGTCGCCGATTGCTCTCGCGTGGCACGCTCGGCCTGATGGACGAGACGCGTGTGGAAGAGGCGTGGTGGCCGGCTGAAGTGCGCGAAACGCACGTTTCGGTGCTCTTCTTCGTAGGAGATCGCGTGTACAAGCTCAAGAAGCCCGTGACCCTCGACTTCCTCGACTTCTCCACGCGCGAGGAGCGTGAGCGCGTCTGCCGGCGCGAGCTCGAGCTCAACCGCCGCCTCGCTCCCGACGTGTACCTCGACGTGCTCGACGTCGTCGGCAGCGACGGCGAGCCTCGTGACCACCTCCTTGTGATGCGGCGGATGCCCGAGGAGCGTCGGCTCTCGACGCTCGTGGAGGAAGGTCGCGCCGACGACTGTCTCCGCGAGGTCGCACGAATGGTCGCGGCGTTTCATGCTCGCGCCACCACCTCGGCAGAGATCGCCGCCGCCGGTTCGCTCGAGCAGCTGCGCGCCAACTGGGAGTCGAGCTTCGCGACGATGAAGCCGTTCGTGGGCCCTGTGCTCGATCCGGGCGTTGTCGAGCACATCGAGCAACTCGCGCGGCGGTATCTCGCGGGTCGTGATCGGCTGTTCGACGCGCGCATCGCCAACGGCAAGGTTCGCGACGGCCACGGGGATCTTCTCGCCGACGACGTGTTCTGCCTCGATGACGGTCCGCGAATCCTCGACTGCATCGAGTTCGACGATCGACTCCGTTACGGTGACGTGCTCGCCGATGTCGCATTTCTCGCGATGGACCTCGAGCGTGTCGGCGACCGGTCGTGCGGGACGCGGTTCCTTGCCTGGTACCGGGAGTTCGCCGGCGAGAACTATCCCGCGACGCTGGCGCACCATTACATCGCGTACCGCGCCCACGTGCGCGCGAAGGTCGCGTGCTTGCGTACCGCGCAGGGTGACGTGGCCGCGGGGGAGACCGCTCAGCGGCTGCTCTCGCTGGCCCGCGACCACCTTGCTTCCGGGCGCGTCACGCTGGCGCTCGTGGGTGGGCTCCCCGGCACGGGCAAGTCGACGCTCGCGACCGCCCTTGCCGATCGCCTCGGGTGGACGGTGCTGCGATCCGACGAGCTGCGCAAGGACCTCGCCGGCCTCGGACACACCGCGCGCACGGGTGCCTCCTACGGCGAGGGGATCTATGCGGACGACGCCACCGCGGTCACCTACGACGCCCTGCTCCAGCGTGCGCGATCGCTGCTCGAGTTGGGCGAGCCCACGATCCTCGACGCCTCTTGGTCTGACGCGCAGTGGCGCACGCGAGCCGCCGACATTGCGCGCGAAACGAGCAGCGACCTGATCCAGCTGCGCTGCGACCTCGACGCCGGGGTGGCGGCGAAGCGCCTGGCCGAACGCGAGCGCACGGGTCACGACCCGTCCGATGCGTCGGGCGTTGTCGCGGCCCGGATGGCGGTCGAGTTCGATCCCTGGCCCGACGCGCACGTGATCGACACGGCACGCTCCGCGGAATCCGTGGTCGACGCCGCTCGGGCCGCCGTGGATCGCGGCCACGATTCCGCGTCATCGGGAGTGTGAGGACCTTCGGCCCTGCCCCCCGAGTGAACCCTGCGTCACACTCGGGTACATGGGGAAGTACCAGGGTGTGCTCGACGAGGTACGGGGGCCCGCGGCATCGCTCCGGCACGAGGCATCCGACGCGTGGGCCGGGTTCGCCGCCCTGCACAGTGCCGCGATGGCCGACGGGGAGATCTCGGCGCGGATGAAGGAGCTCGTCGCGCTCGCGATCAGTGTCGTCAAGGGTTGCGAGGGCTGCGTTGCGCACCACGCGCGACGGGCCGCTCGCCTCGGCGCGACGCGCTCCGAAGTTGCCGAGATCCTCTCGGTCGCGTTGCTCATGGACGGCGGGCCCGCGACCGTCTACGGGCCGAGGGCCTGGGAGGCCTTCATCGAGTTCGAGTCCGGTCGGGCGATACCCGACGTGGCCTGACCTGCGCCGCACGATGACCGATCGCACGATCGTGCTCGGGATGGACGGATCGGTCGGATCCGAGGCCGCGGCCCGTTGGTGCATCGAGATGGCACCCCTGCTCGACGCGAAGGTGCTGGTGGTGCACGCGTTGCCACCCCTTCTGTTCCTGGTGCCGCCCACACCAACCGGCGCCGCCGCGTACGCCGACGAGGACGCAGTGAGACGCGGGCTGACGTTGGCGCTCGAGGAGTGGTGCGCGCCGTTCCGAGCGAGTGGGATCGAGTACGAGTCGCGACTCGTCGACGGGCTTGCTGCCGAGACGCTGATGCGGATCGCCGGGGAAGTGCACAGCGACCTCGTGGTCGTCGGGCGGCGTGGCCACGGTGGATTCGCGGAGATGATCCTCGGAAGCGTGCCGCACACGTTGAGCCATCACTGCGACGTGCCGGTCGTCATCGTTCCAAGTGAGGGACCGAGCTAACCGGTGGGGTTCCGGGGTGGCGGTTCGAGGCGCGCCGCGAACACCGCAGCTTGGGTGCGGCGCTCCATGCCGAGCTTGCTGAGCAAGTTCGAGACGTAGTTCTTGACCGTCTTCTCCGCGAGATGGATCTCCTCCGCGATCTGACGGTTCGTGAGGCCTTCGGCGATCAGCGCGAGGATCCGGCGCTCCTGGTTGGTGAGCCGCGCCAGCCGTTCGTCCTCCTGCGACCCGCGCCGAAATCGCGCGAGCGCACGATCTTTGAGCGCGGGATCGAGCAGCGACTGGCCGGCCGCGACGCGCCGAACCGCGTTGACGATGTCGGTGCCTCGGATCTGTTTCAGCAGGTAACCGGACGCACCCGCGACGATCGCCTGGAGCAACGCCTCGTCGTCGGAGAACGACGTGAGCATGATGCAGGCGACTTCCTGCTGACGCGAACGGATCTCCCGGCACACCTCGACGCCGTCACCATCGGGCAGGCGCACGTCGAGGATCGCCACGTTGGGCCGCGTCGGCGGGATCCTCGACAGCGCCTGCTCCGCGGTGCCCGCCTCGCCGACCACCTCCATGTCGTCCTCGGCGTCGAGGAGCTCGCGAACACCGCGACGCACCACCTCGTGGTCGTCGAGCAGAAAGACCCGGATGGGGTCTGGCGTCACGCGCCGAGCGTACCGATCCTGCTCATCGTGTGAGGTCGTGACGGTCGAACACCGCGACGACCCCGGTGATCATTGCCACGCAGAGCGCAACGAGCAGCGCGTAATTGCCGACGGGGAGACCGTGGCGCAGCGGCTGGGTGCCGTTGGCGTGGTACAGGGGGGACACGACCCGCAGGGGCTCGATCCACGAGACCAGGCCCGCGAGCCCGACGATCAGATACGACGCGGCGAACACCGCCGTACCCGCACCGATCGCGAACGCCCGGCTGCCGGTCGCGGCACCAGCCAGCAATGCGACCAATCCAACCAACAGGGCAGCGAGCGCGGCGCCGATCGATGCGATCACGACGCGGTCGATTCCGACGTCGAGATCGGCAAGCGCGCCGACAACCGACAACGACACGGAGACGACGGCTGCGAGCCCGGCGATCGTGACAACCAACCCGCCGATCTTCTCGAGTACGACCCGACCCCGCGTGAGCGGATTCGCGAGCAGGAGATCCATGCACCCGGACTCCTCCTCACCCGCGAGCGTGGCCGCGGCGTAGCCGATCGCGCAGATCGTGAGCAGCGCGGGCACGACGAGCGAGAAGAGCTCGACGTTCAGATATCCGGCACCCGTGGACACGTCGAACGCACCCGTGCCTCCGAAGAACGCCTTGAGCTCCTTGGGATAGCTCCGCACCGCTCGTTGCAGATCTGAGCTCTGCACCGCGGGGTACACGCTGGCCATCAGCGCGACGTACGCGCCGATCCCCAACGCCCACCCGACGAATCCGCGCCGGCGGTCGCGGACCGCTCGTTCAGCGACCAGCAGCGCCATGGCCGACCTCCCAAGTCTGATAGAAGCGCAAGAACATGTCGTCGAGGTCGGGAGGCGCGCTCGTGAAGTCGACCACCCGGTGCCGCGCGGCTTGCTTGACGAGGGCGTCCGCGCTCCCCGCGAGATGACAGTGCAGCGTGAACCCCTCGAGTTCGACATTGCTCACGCCCGGTAGCGCGCCGAACTCCGCCGCGTCCACCACCTCGTCGAAGCGGATCGTGACCTCGCGCACCGCCCGTTCACGCAACGTCGCGACGTCCTCGACCGTCACGAGCCGTCCTTCTCGAACGATCGCGACGCGATCGCAGAGATGCTGCACCTCGTCGAGGAGATGCGACGACAGGAACACGGTCGCGCCGTCCGCGGTCACCTCGTGGACGAGCTGCCCGAACTCGTGCTGGAGCAACGGATCCAGACCGGCCGTGGGCTCGTCGAGGATGAGGAGCTCGGGCCGGTGCATGAAGGCCTGCACGAGCGTGATCTTCTGCCGGTTGCCCCTCGACAACGTGCGGATCGGCCGGCCCAGCTCGACGTCGAAGCGCTCCACGAGCTCCTCGAGCCAACGCGCGTCGACCCCACCGTGCATTCTTCCGAGCCAGTCGAGGAACTGCGTGGCCGTCAGTCGTTCGTAGAGCGCGGGATCTCCGGGTACATATCCCACGCGGCGTTTGATCGCAACCGCCTCGCGACGGGAGTCGAGCCCGAGCAAGCGAGCGCTCCCGCGTGTGGGGCGGAGGAAGTCCATGAGCACGCGGATCGTGGTGGTCTTCCCCGCGCCGTTCGGACCGAGGAACCCGAAGACCGTCGCGGTCGGTACGGAGAGATCCAGGTCGACGATGCCGCGGGCGGACCCGTACGACTTCGTGAGGGCTTCGGTCTCGATGGCGTCGATGGCGCACCTCCGCGTGTGGGATTGGGCGCGTGTGGGATCGGGCGCGTGTGGGATCGGGCGCGTGTGGGATCGGGCATGAGCAGGAGCAGGGCACCAGCTTGACCGCCTTCCCTCGCGCGGGCCACGGCCGTTGGTCCCTACCCCACGATCCCTGTGCGGGGGACCTTCGGCCCTATCGCGCCCGGGGGTGTCACGTCAGCATTCGCAGCAGAGGAACTCGGGAGTGCCGGGGACGATGCTGATCTACGACTTCATGCCCGTTGGAACGCCATTCGAGGGCGCAGCCCGGTGGATGCTGGCAGCGCCGACCGAAACGCTTGCTGCTGCCGCCGCAGTCGCGTTCGAGTGCCCGGAACCGCACGGTCGATTGGAGCACGGCACGGTACGGAGTCGCCGCGACGCGCTGGTGCTCGACTTCTACTGGGCCGCGCGTCCGACGGTTCCGGTGCCGTTCGACCACGTCGAAGGAGAGCTCCAGTTCGCACCGCTGTCCGCTGGCCGCTCGCACCTCAGCCTCAGCGCGAGCTACGAACCGTTCGGTAGGCCGAGCATGTCCGTCGAACGATCGCAACTGCAACGAGAGGCGGAGGTCCGCGTGCGCCAGTTCCTCGCGATCATCGCCGCGGCGGTGCCCAATGTGGAGAAGCCGTCGGCGTGAGCGCGAACGCTCCGGCCGGCCCCGGCACGCCACTCGGTCAGCTCGCGCTTCCGGTGGCGGCGATCGTGGCCGAGGACGCGACGTTGCGAGAGGTCGCGGGGCTCATGGTGGCGAGTGGGAGCTCGGCGGTGCTCGTCGGGGACGCTCACAGCATTGTGACGGAGCGCGACGTCGTACGCGCGACCGCCCGCGGCGTGCCGTGCGATTCGCCGGCGCGCGTGCACGCGACCGACGATCCGCTCCTCGTCCTAGACTCCTGCCGCGCGATCGACGCGTTGCACACCATGTTGGAATACGGCATACGCAACCTGGTGGTCGTCTCGGAGTCTCCGGGAGGAACGGCCCGCATCTTGAACGTCTCGCGAGCGGCCGCGGTCGTCCTCGAGGGAACCGGCCTGCCGCCGTGGCTCTCCGGGCTCCGCCTCGCGCTCCACGTCGAGATGCCATAGCCGCAGGAGGTCACGATGCCCAAGACCGTGCTGGTGCCACTCGACGGCTCGACCGCTGCGATGCGCGCGATCGCGATCGCGACCGTGCTCGCCGACCGATTCGATGCCGATGTGCGCCTGATCGCGGCACAGGTCCCGGGAGGAGGGACACGCACGGATTGGCTCGACGACGCGGTAGCCCACACACACTCGCAGGGCGCGCGGGCCGAGGCCGTGTGGAGCATCTCGGTAGCCGACGCGGTGCGTGCTCTCGCGGACGACGCGAACGACCCGATCGTGTGCATGGCCACACATGCGCGGACCAGGCTCGGCCACGCCCTGTTCGGCAGTGTCGCCGAGGATGTCGTGCGCTCGCTCGCGATCCCCGCGGTGCTCGTCGGCCCGAAGTGTCGTGAATCGTGGCCTGCCGACGGCCCGCTGCTGGTCTGTCTCGACGGATCCAAGGCGTCGGACACGATCATTCCGATCGCCCGCGAGTGGGCGGTCGCGCTCGGCACGAAGGTGGTCCTTCTGCATGTCTTCCACCCGCTCGACGTGGAGAGCGCGACCAGGCCGGAGGCGGTGCTGGGTCCGGCTGCCGAGCGGCTTGCCGCCGATGTCGACGTCGAGATGCGAGTGGTCCGGGGCCGCCATCCCGCTCGCACCATCATCGAGCTCATCGAGGAGGTCGAGCCTTCACTCGTCGCGCTCGCGACCCACGGGCGCACCGGCCTCGCGCGTGTCGCGCTCGGTAGCATCGCCACGGAAGTTGTTCGCAGGAGCGTGTGTCCCGCGCTCGTCGTGCGCCCCCCAACCCTCGCGGAGGACTGAAGATGCGTGCACTCCAGCTCATCGGGTGGGGGAAAGACGCAGAGTTCCGCGATGTTGCCGAGCCCGAGCCGGGACCGGGCGAGGTGCTCGTGCGCGTCGGCGGCGCGGGCGCGTGTCATTCGGATCTGCACCTGATGCACGATTTCACCGAGGGCATGCTCCCGTGGAGCCCACCGTTCACGCTCGGCCACGAGAACGCAGGGTGGGTCGAAGCCGTGGGAGCGGGGGTCCACGATCTCGAGCTCGGCGTACCGGTCGTCGTCTACGGACCGTGGGGTTGTGGTCGTTGCCTGCGCTGCCGCGAGGGGATGGAGAACTACTGCGAGCGGCAGGCCACGATTGGCGCGGCGGGGGGCGGGCTCGGATGGGACGGCGGCATGGCGCCACTCTTGCGGGTCCCCAGTGCGCGCCACGTGGTCCCGCTCACGTCGTTGTCGCCGGTCGATGCCGCCCCGCTCACCGACGCGGGCCTCACGCCCTATCACGCGATCAAGCGATCGTTGGCGCTGCTCGGTCCGGGCTCGTTCGCCGTCGTCATCGGCGCGGGCGGCCTCGGCCACATGGCCACGCAGATCCTCGACGTGTGCACGCCCACTACCGTCATCGCCGTCGACCCACGCCGCGAGGCGCTCGCCCTCGTGAGCACCGTGGGCGCGGCGCACACGGTGATCGCAGGTGCCGACACCGCTGCCGAGCTGCGCGAGCTCACCCGCGGCCGCGGAGCAGACCTCGTCCTCGACCTCGTCGGGTCCGACGAGACGCTCGCCATCGGTGCGGCGGTCACTCGCCAGCTCGGCCACGTGACGCTCGTCGGTCTCGCGGGAGGCACGCTGCCGGTCAGCTTCTTCTCGCCGCAGTACGAGGTATCGGTTGCCAGCACCTATTGGGGGTCGCTCCCCGAGCTCATGGAGGTCGTCGCGCTCGCGGAAGCCGGGAAGATCCGCGCGCACGTACAGCAGTTCTCACTGGAAGATGCCCCACGGGCGTACGAAGCGATGCGAGACGGCTCGCTGCGCGGGCGCGCAGTGATCGTGCCGTGACCAACGCGTGGCTCGAGTCGCTCACGTTCGACGAGTGCATCGCGCGGCTCCAGGAGCAGCAGGTGGGACGCATCGCGGTCGTTTCCGACGAGTTCCCGCTCGTGCTGCCGGTGAACTACCGGCTGGTCGCGATGCCGGGCAAGAACTGGATCGCCATCAGGACACGCCCGGGGAACGTGATCGAGCGCGCCGGCGTGCATGTTGCGTTCGAGATCGACAACATCGATCCGGAGCGTCGCGGGGGTTGGTCGGTGGTCGTGCGCGGAACACTGCACCACGTCGACGAAGAGGCCGCCGACTTCCGCACTCGCTTCGACCCCGATCCGTGGATCGTCCGCGAGCGCGACGCGTGGATGGTGATCGAGGCGTTCCAGATCACCGGGCGCCGGCTCCGCCATCCGGGCGCCGAGTGGGGCTTCGAGCTTCCCCCTGAGGTCTGACACGAGAATGCGCACGAGCTCAGCGACCGACTCGGGAGTGGTGGCACTCGACCGTGCGGCGAGACCGGTCACCGGTGCGCCCGACGACTACGACGCACTGCTCGATCTCGTGGGCACGAAGCGGTTCGTGCTGATCGGCGAGGCGTCGCACGGCACGCATGAGTTCTACCGGGAGCGAGCGCGCATCACCCGTCGGCTGATCGACGAGTGTGGCTTTACCGCGGTCGCGGTGGAAGCCGACTGGCCCGACGCGTATCGAGTCAATCGTTACGTGATGGGTCTCTCGCATGATGGCGACGCCGACACCGCGCTGTCGGACTTTCGTCGCTTCCCCGCGTGGATGTGGCGCAACCGTGACGTCCTGCACTTCGTCGAATGGATGAGAGCGCGGAACGACGCGCACGCGCATCCCGCGACCAGGGCGCGGTTCTACGGCCTCGACCTGTACAGCCTCCGTGCTTCGATCGAAGCCGTCATCGAGTACCTCGACCACGTCGACCCTGCCGAAGCCCGGCGTGCACGAGCGCGTTACAGCTGCTTCGATCACGTCGGAGGTGAGGGGCAGGCTTACGGGTACGCGCTCGCCTACAAGGACGCGCTGCCGTGTGAGAACGAGGTGGTCGCGCAACTGCTGGAGCTGCGGAGCCGGTCGAGCGCCTACCTGCGCCGTGACGGCTGGGTTGCCGAGGACGAGCTGTTCTTCGCGGAGCAGAACGCGCGCGTGGTGCGTGACGCGGAGGAGTACTACCAGCAGATGTACCGCGCCGAAGTGTCCTCGTGGAACCTGCGCGACCGGCACATGGCGGGCACACTCGACGCGCTCGTCGAGCATCTCGACCGCCGGCTCCGGCGCGCGAAGGTCGTGGTGTGGGAGCACAACTCGCATGTCGGTGACGCGCGAGCAACGGCGATGAGCGCGCGGGGTGAGCTCAACGTCGGACAGCTCGCGCGCCAGCGCTACGGAAGCGAGTGCCTCCTCGTCGGGTTCACCACCTACGACGGGCGCGTCACCGCGGCGCCGAATTGGGGTGACCCACCCGAGCGCAAGCACGTGCGCCCGGCCCTCGGTGGCAGTCACGAGGCACTCCTGCACGAGGTTGCTGCGTCGGGCTTCTGGCTCGTCACTCACGAACCTGCCGTGCACGAGAGCCTGAGCCAGGTCAGGCTCGAGCGCGCGATCGGCGTGATCTACCGGCCCGAAACCGAACGCGAGAGCCACTACTTCGCGGCTCGTCTCGCGGATCAGTTCGACGCCGTCATCCACCTTGATCGCACCCGAGCACTCGAGCCACTCGAACGCACCGCCCTGTGGGATCGGGGCGAGCCACCCGAGACGTTCCCGACCGGCATATAGCGCCTCCGGTTCCGTCGACCTCTCCTTACAGCGCCTTCAGCACGCCGGCGAGGAGCAGCGAGATTCCGATGAGGTTGAGCGGACCGCACCGTCACCTCCGCGAACCTCGTTGTGACCGCACATGTAAGCCCGTTCTGGAGTGCGGTCGCACGTCGGCGTTGCTCAGGGACTGATCGGCACGCCCGCGAGTGCGACGACCACGCCGAGCAGTCCGGACGCGAGGAGCGCGACGACGACGTTCTTGCGGAGCAGCACGAGCCAGACGGCCGCGAGCGCGAGGACGCCGAATTGCCACGGTTCGGCGAGTGCCCGCGCGAGGGGGATGGCTGCCCCGGTGATCGCTCCGATGGCCGCGGCGCCGGCGCCGGTCAGGAACGCTTGCACGCCGCGGCTCTCCCGCAGCCGGTCGAAGTGGGGACCGCCACCGATGACGAAGATGAACGAGGGCGCGAAGGCGATGCATGCGGCGAGGACGCCACCGCCGACACCGGCGGCCGCGTAGCCGACGACCGCGACGGTGAGTACGACAGGGCCCGGCGTGATCTGTCCGAGCGCGACGGCGTTGAGGAACCCCGCGTTCGTCATCCAGTGGTATGCGTCGACCGCGTCGTGCTGCATGAGCGGGATGATCACGAACCCGCCGCCATACGAGAGGGCTCCGACCTTCAGTGCCACCCAGGCAAGCGCGCCGAGACCGCCGACCGCCGCGCTCGCGACTGCGAGCGAGTGCGGGAACAACATGGCATGGCCCGGAGGTCGGGGGTGCGCGTGTGTCTCGGCGATCGCCTCGGTCAGACCACACGCGCCCAGGATCAGCACGAGGTAGGGACCGACGGTGGCCGCCGCCGCCCCGCCCAGTAGCAAGTAGCAAACCCAGCGCGTGCGGGCGCCGGTGCTGCCCTCCGCTCGTTCCCAGCTCGCGGGCATCAATCGGGCTGCGGCGTGCACGGCAACCGCGGGAACGGCGGCGCCGGCGCCGGCCGCGGCGCCCTGGACCCAGAGTGGTGGGCTCGAGGCCAGGAACAGCGCCCCAAGTACGAGGATCAGGACGAGGCCCGGGATGATGAAGCACAGTCCGCCGAGGACCGCTCCCACAGAGCCGCCGAGCCGCCACGCGCAGAAGATGGCCAACTGGGTCGACGCCGGTCCCGGCAGGAGGTTCGTCGCCGCAATGCCATCCTCGAACTCGCGTGCCGACAGCCAGTGGCGGTCGTCGACGCACAGCGTGCGCAACAGCGCGATGTGCGCGGGCGGCCCGCCGAAGCCGGTGCAGCCGATCCGGCCCCACTCGCGCGCGATCGTCACCAAGCGGACCCGGGGGACCGCGGGGTCGCTCACCCGGTGGGCGCGCGCCCGCCGTACGGCTGGCCCCACCGGTCCTGGTACACGACGTCGTCGATCGGGCCGCGCCGGACGCGGCTGAAGCCGCGGTCCGGATAGCCGATCGGCACGATCGCCAGCGCGGTGACAAGCTCGGGCAACGCGAAGATCGCGTCGACCTCGGCCGCGTACATGGTGTGGCGCGTCGTGAGTGTCGCGCCCAGGCCGAGCGCTCGCGCGGCGAGCAGGATGTTCTGGACCGCCGGATACACCGACGCACCGGTCGACGCGTTCGGACGTCCGCCGTGGTCGATGCACGCGACGATCCAGACCGGCGCCTCGTGGAAGTGCTCAGTGAGATGCTCCACACCTTTGTGCTGACGTGCGTACTGCGCGCCGGTCATGCCCGGTGGCGGCGGCGATGACGTGTACATCTGCGACGCCGCTTCGAACGCCTTCGCGTAGTACTGCTGCACGGCGGCCTTGATCGCGGGGTCGGTGACCACGATGAAGCCCCACGCCTGACGGTTGCCTCCGTTGGGAGCGGCGACGGCCGCCTCGAGAATCTGCCGGATCAGCTCGGGTGGCACCGGATCGGGCTTGAGCCACCGCATCGCGCGAGCGGTGTGCATCACCTCGAAGGCGCCGAGCTCGTCACCATCCACGGCGCGGACAGTAGCCATCGCGCGGGATGACACCCCGCGCCCGGGTAGCGTCGTTCGATGACCGTGCCGGCCGGCATCGCGGTGATCGACACGATGATCGGCCTACCCAGCGTCGAGCGCCGCGACTGGTACGAGTCCATGTCCGACGTTCTGCGCGACGAGGGCAGTAAGACGTTCCGGCACCCGGCGGGCTACATGTTCAAGGACACGCCCACCGTCCGCCGCGAGCCCGACAGCATCGACCAGCTCCTCCACGAGATGGACCGCTTCGGGATCGAGCGCGGCCTCGTCCCGGTCGCCCTCACCGACGAACTGCACGTACGGGCGATCTCCGAGCACCCCGACCGGCTCCACGGCTCCGTGGAGCTCGATCCCAACCTCGGCATGGAGGCGATCCGTGAGCTCGAACGGGCTGTCGGCGACCACGGCGTGATCGCGGCCCAGTTCTTCCCCGCGGGCAAGAACCCGCCGGTGCCGATCAACGACAGGCGGGCCTACCCCATCTACGCCAAGTGCGTGGAGCTCGACATCCCGGTGTTCGTGCAGGCCGGAGTACCCGGCCCGAGGGTGCCGATGGACAGCCAGTACCCGGGGCTCGTCGACGAGGTCTGCTACGACTTCCCGGAGCTGCGATTCGTGTTCCGCCACGGGTGCGAGCCCTGGATCGACCTCACCGTCAAGCTCCTGCTGAAGTGGCCGAACCTCTATTACTCGACCACGGCGTTCGCCCCGAAGTACTACCCCGAAGCGATTGTGCAGTACGCGAATACGCGCGGCGCCGACAAGATCATCTACGGCGGGTACTACCCCTGGGGCTTCGAGCTCGAGCGGACCTTCCAGGAGCTCGCCGGCGTGCCGTTCAAGGCCGAGGTATGGCCCAAGTTCCTGCGCGCCAACGCCGCTCGCGTGCTGCACCTCCCGGAGTGAGTGGATGAGACGGTAGTTTCGACCGATGACCGTGCCCGCGACCGAAGAGGTGATCTACGAGGTCGAGCCGACCGGCGTGGCGTGGCTCACGCTCAACCGGCCCGACGCCGGCAACGCGTTGACGCGTGAGCAACGCCGCCGCATCCTCGATCGCCTCGAGGAGGCGGGCGGCGATCTCGGCGTGCGGGCGATCGTGCTCACCGCGAGTGGCGAGCGGCATTTCTGCACCGGCGGTGACCTTCGCGTCGCAACCCAAGCGGAGGAACCCGAGCACCCGGGCGCGCCCGACCGCCCCATCGGCACGGTGATGCGGGGTCTCGAGAGCAGCCTCGGCGCGCAGCGGCTCATCGCCGCGTTGCAGGACTGCCCGAAGCCGATCATCGCCGCGGTCAACGGCACCGCCGCGGGCCTCGGCGCCCACGTGGCCTTCTCGTGCGACCTCGTGATCGCGGCCGACACTGCCCGCTTCATCGAGATCTTCGTGCGCCGCGGCCTGCTGCCCGACGGCGGGGGCGCCTACCTGCTCACGCGGCTGGTCGGTCCGCAGAAGGCCAAGGAGCTGTTCTTCTTCGGTGACGACGTGCCCGCCGAAGAAGCGCAGCGCATCGGACTGGTCAACCGGGTGGTGCCGGCGGCCGAGCTGCGCGACCGGGCTCGCGAGTGGGCGGAACGCCTCGCGGCGGGCCCGACGGTGGCGATCTCGCTCACCAAGCGGCTGGTGAACTCGGCGCTCGAGAGCGAGCGTGGCGCGGCGTTCCGGGCCGAGGCGCTCGCGCTCGAAGTTGGCATGCAGGCCGTCGACAGCAACGAGGGAGTGCGCGCGTTCGTCGAGCGCAGGCCCACTGAGTTCGTGGGTTGGTGACGGCCGAAGGAAGGGTTCCGGTCGCGTTCGCGTTCGCCGCCGCTTCCGATCGCGTCGACATGCTCGAAGATGGGCATCCACCACCAGCTGCTGTTCCCCAACGCGGTGTTGCGCGAGCTGCGCACTCACACGCGTGCTGCGCTCGAAGTGTGTCGCCGGCACACCGACGTCGACTCCTGCCCTCGCCGAGCTGCGTCGCGTCATCGGCAAGGGTGCACGCGGCGTGCTGGTGCCGTGCGCGGAGCCGCCCGGGGGAACTTCGCCGGCTTCGCCGGTGTGGGACGACTTCTGGCGGTTGCTCGAGGAGTCCGACAGCCGGTGCTTGTCCACATCGGGGCGGGCGGGCGGGCCAGCGCGACGACGACGACCCGATGCTGTTCTACCTGACCTGCCTGGTGACGGGCGGCGTGTTCGAGCGGTTCCCCGGGCTGCGCTTCGGTGCCATCGAGTTCGGCGCGTCGTGGCTCGGGCCGTTGTGCGAGCGGCTCGATCGCCATGCCGCGCTGTTGCACAAGGTCGGTGTGGGCTACCCGATGATGCCGAGCGAGTACGTGCGCCGCAATGTGCGGGTGACGCCGCAGATGGACCGAGTCCGTCGATGTGCTCGTCGAGCGTTACGGGCTCCGCGAGTCGTACGTGTTCAGCACCGACTACCCCCATATCGAAGGTGGCCTCCCGAGTCGGCCCCGCGTACACGCGCGAGTTCTTCGTCGACAACGGGCGGCCCCTGTTCCCGTAGGCCGCGTAACCTCGCGTCGGCACGGAGTTTCGACCACCTTCTCTCCATGCCTCGGGCCGCTAGCTCAGTTGGTAGAGCATCGGACTTTTAATCCGCTGGTCCAGGGTTCGAGTCCCTGGCGGCCCACTTCGCTGTACTCGACACGAGAGAACGCAGGCGGCGAGAACCGGTCCCTCACGCGAACACGACCGCTACCGGACCGCAACGCGCGCAGCCCCGCGCCGGCGCTTGCGTCTACTCGACGACGCGCGCTCGCGACGCCCAGGGCGGAGCGGTAGCGAGCTGCGCGCCGCCCCAGACCCGCACTGGTCCGCAGCGGGCGCAGCGAGCACCTACCCCGGTGACTTCTTCAGGTCGAAGTAGTCAGCGGACCCGTGCGCGCGCGGCTTTCTTCGCGGTGCGTTTCTTTGTTGTCTTGCGGACGGGTGCCTTGCGCGTG
>JBBDHW010000046.1:60319-90335 GCA_040880805.1 Acidimicrobiia bacterium
TTCTTTGTTGTCTTGCGGACGGGTGCCTTGCGCGTGGCTTTCTTCGCGGTGCGTTTCTTTGTTGTCTTGCGGACGGGTGCCTTGCGCGCGCTGACGTTCGTTCTACCGGGTCTCGTGACCGCGTGACCGAGGACCGTGAGGGTCCCAGGAGCGGGTACGAAGACGGTTTGGTTACCCGTCGCCCATTGAACTGTGATCATGCGACCCCGGACGTCGGTCACGACGCCGCTACGGGTGGCCTGTTCCACCTTGGTGCCCACCACCTGAATCCGGTCACCGACTTCGGGCACGAGAGCCTCCTGACAACACATTCATGGGACACATCCGTAGACCAGCGGTCTCGGATTGCGGAACCTCGATGGGATTTCCGAAGCAAGGTGCGCGTTTCGCGCTCGCGCTTCGAATCTTCGTGGCTGTCTGGCAATCCTAGGCAGAACCTTCGTCAAGTCGGTGCTGGTCGCGGCATCGGGGTCACTGCTCATCTTCCTCCGGTGGTTTCGTGCGAAACCGCCTTCAGGGGCGCAGCACTGCAGAGTTCTGATCCCAGTCGCCATTCTTGGGTGCAAGATGGGTCGATGAACGTTCGCCTGCTCGCACCTGGCGACGCCGTAGCTTGCGACGAGGTGCTCGCCTCGCTGCCGTACTTCTTCGGGCAGCCGGACGGCATCGAGGCGTGTGCACGCGCGGTGTGCACGCAACGCGGCTGGGTCGCCGAGGATGCCGACGAGATCGTCGCGTTCGTCACGGTCGAAGTGATCTTCCCGGAAACGGTCGAGATCACGTGGCTCGCCGTGCGGAGCGATCGTCGGCGCGGCGGGATCGGGCACGCGTTGGTGGAACGCGTCACCGACGATGCGGCACAGAGCGGCGCGCAGTTGGTGGTGGTCGAGACGCTGGGACCATCGGTGGCCGAGCCCGGAGTGATCGATGGCTACGAGGGGACGCGAGCGTTCTACGCGCGAGTCGGCTTCCTCCCCGTCAAGGAAGTGCAGCTCCGCGACTGGAACAGCGATTCCGCGATTCTGCTGGCACGCGTCCTCACGGGATCGCGGCGAGGTCGTCCGCGGTGAGCTGCCAGGCCGCGGCCGCCGCGTTCGCGCGCACCTGCTCGGGAGTCGTCGCGCCGCAAATGACCGTGCCCACCCCTTCTTGCGCCGCCAGCCATGCGATCGCGAGCTCGAGCATCGAGTGCCCGCGCGCCTCGGCGAACTCGGTGAGTGCTTCGACTCGATCGAAGTTGGCGTCGTTCGCGACGGAGGCGAAGTACGCCATGACCGCGAATCGCGAGCCTTCGGGGAATTCCTCGCCGCGCTTGTACTTGCCGGTGAGCATCCCGGACGCGAGCGGGAAGTAGGGCACGATCCCCACGTTCGCGCGGCGCGCCGCGGGCACCACTTCGGCTTCGACGCCGCGCGCCAACAGGTTCCATTCGATCTGCGTCGCGACGAAGCGCGCGAACGCACGCGCCTCCGCGACCCCCGCCGCGGCCTCGACCTGCTCGGCCGACACGTTGGACGACGCGAGGTGCAGGACCTTGCCGTCCTTCACCAGGTCGTGGAGAGCTTGGAGCGTCTCGTCAACCGGACCTTCGGGATCCGGGTAGTGCTGGTAGTAGAGGTCGATCCGATCGGTGCCCAGACGACGAAGACTGGATTCGCACGCGTCGTGGATCCGCTTGCGCAGCGCGCCCGGCGCGTAGGCCTCGTCCGCGGGGCGGGGCGAGAACTTGGTGGCGATCACCACGCCGTCACGCCGTGCCGCGAGCGCGGCGCCGAGGAACTCCTCGGACCGGCCGCCGCCGTACATCTCGGCGGTGTCGAAGTGCGTGATGCCGGCGTCGAGCGCGGCGTGCACCACGTCGCGCGCCGCGTCCTCGTCGATCTTCATCCCGAAGTTGTTACAGCCGAGCCCGACCACCGACACCGACGGGCCGTCACCGCCCAGTACACGAGTTTCCATGGGGTCAATCCTCGCGCAGCCACCCCGACATGCGCTCGGCCACCATCATCGCGGGGAGGTTCGTGTTCGCGGACGGGATCGTCGGCATCACGGATGCGTCGGCGACGGTGAGCCCGTCGACGGCATGGACGGCCCCGCGAGCGTCGACCACCGATCCCATCGCGCACGTGCCCACGGGATGGAAGTAGCACCCGCCGATCAGGCGCGCACGCGGCAGCGGGATCGCACGGTCGAGCTCGTCGGGCTCGGCTACGTAGCCCCAGTCGTGGCCGAACGTCGGCTCGTTCGCGTTCACGACGTCGGGCGGAAGCTCGGCGAGCGCGGCGTAGTCCTCCCCGGCTTCGAGAAGGACGACACTCCGGCCTTCGTCTTCGCTCAATCGGGCGGCGAGCACGCAGCCGGCCGACCCGCCACCGACGACGACCGCGTCGACACCCATGTGCTCGTTGCTCCCCGGTTCGTTGACCAGCTCGTGCGCGCCTCGGCTACGGCACAGATCTTGGCAGCTTCGTGAGGCCTGCCGGATCAGACGCTGGTGCGGATCCCGAGGGTGAGCGTGCCCACGTAACCGTCGCCGTTCTTGGCGAGCGCGAGCGTCGACTGGGTGCCGCCGTCTGCGTAGATGTTGTCCTGCGCGTTCGTGGTGCGCTGACCCGAACGGCTGTTGTAGGGCGAGGTCATGTAGACGGCGTCGCTCACGTTCTCGTCGAAGAACAGCTGGGTGGTGTGCACCTGGTTCCCACCCTTGTGCGCCTTCAGGTGGATGTGCACGGCCCGCCCTTGGTACCAGCCGGGATAGAGCGTGTCGAACGTGACCGTGCCGTCGTCGTCAGCGATCTGGACGCCGCGGAGGAACGTGCGGTTCGAGGTTGCGGACCCGAAGCCCGAGTAGTTGCCGGTGGCGTCGGCGTGCCAGACCTCGACCGACGCGCCGGGGATCGGTTGGCAGGTGTCGGCGTCGACGACGGTGAGGTCGAGGCGGAGCGGCATGCCGGGCTTGCCCTCGGTGATGTTGCTGCGGACGGCTTCGCCGTCGATGTAGTAGGGGCCCTCGGTCATCTCCGATGTGAGCACGCACGACGCGCCCGACGTCGAGCCCGACGACCCGGTCGACCGCTTGCGCGATGACGACGCCGCCGAATCCGACGAACCACCACCACAGGCGGCCGCAACCGCGGCCAGTGCCGCGGCACCGAGCAACCCAAGAGCCTCGCGCCGGGATACGGACGAATTCACGAGCGCCATGATGGCAGGGGAACCTGTGAGTGCGTTGTGCGCGACCGATAACGTGGGCGCGGTGTCTGAACGGGTGCGTTATCGAACTTTGATGTACGACAACACCCGTTGGGACGGCTTCGAGTTCCGCGCCGACGATATCGTCATCAGCACGTCACCGAAGTGCGGCACCACGTGGACGCAGATGCTGTGCGCGCTGCTGATCTTCCAGGATCCGCACTTCGATCGCCCGCTCACCGAGATCTCGCCCTGGCTCGACCAACAGACGGGCAAGCTCGACACCGTGCTCGCGAACCTCGACGCACAGCAGCACCGCCGCTTCATCAAGACCCACACGCCGTTCGACGGTCTCCCGTTCGATGACGACGTGACCTACCTCTGCGTCGGACGTGACCCTCGCGACGCCTACCTGTCGATGGATCATCACTGGGGGAACATGGACATGGAGGCCGTGTTGCGCGCGCGCGAGCACGCCGTCGGCAACGGCGACCTCGAAGAGCTCCTACCCCAGACGTCGATCCTGAATCGTCCCGACGACCCGCATCTGCGGTTCCGAACGTGGGTCGACGACGACCAACCCCCCGAGCAGGTCTCATCCAGCCTGCGCAGCGTCATCCACCACGTCGATACCTTCTGGGCACAGCGGGAACGCGACAACATCGCGCTCTTGCACTACTCCGATCTCGAGAACGACCTGGTTGCCGAGATGCAACGACTTGCCGAGGTACTCGAGATCGACATCTTCGCCGAGCGCGTGCGCGAGCTTGCTGACGCGGCCGGCTTCGAGGAGATGAAGCGTCGCGCTGACGAGCTCGCGCCCAACGTGGACATCGCGATCTGGCGTGACAGCTACGACTTCTTCCACCAGGGACGCAGCGGTCAGTGGCGCGCGCTCCTCGGTGACGACGACCTCGCGCACTACGACGAACGAGTTCGTCAGCTCGCCGCGCCGGACCTCGCCGACTGGATGCACCACGGCTTCCGCAGGAGCAACTGAGCGCGGTGCGGTTCGTGATGTACGGAGCGGGCGCGGTCGGCGGTGTGGTCGGTGCGCGGCTGCACCAACACGGTCACGAGGTCGTGTTCATCGCGCGCGGCGCGCACTACGAGGCGATCCGCGCGTCCGGACTGCGCGTTGGCTCACCCGGGGGGCTGGTCACGATTCCGGTCGAGGTCGTCGATGGTCCGGAGAAAGTCGACTTCCGCGCCGACGACATCGTCGTGCTCGGCATGAAGAGCCAGGACACCAACGTCGCGCTCGTCGCGCTCGCAGCCGTCGCTCCGTCATCAACGTCGGTCGTGTGCATGCAGAACGGTGTCGCCAACGAGCTCGCGGCGCTCCGCTACTTCGCGCCCGTCTACGGCGTCTGCATCGTGTGCCCGGCGGCCCATCTCGAGCCCGGTCTCGTGGAGGCGTACGCGACCGGTACCACCGGGCTCTTCGACATCGGTCGTTTCCCGAACGGCAATGACGTGCTCGCGGAGCGCATCGCCGCCGCGCTCGATTCGTCGACCTGCGAGTCCGTCGCGCGCCCCGACATCATGCGATGGAAGTACCGCAAGCTCGTCAACAACCTGAGCAATGCGATCGACGCGCTCTGCGGGCCGGGCGATCGTTACGGCGAGCTGAGCGCCCGGGCGCGGGACGAGGGAATCAGGTGCCTCATGGCCGCCGGGATCGAGTTCGTCTCCGAGGAGGAGGACCGGGAGCGACGGGGGCAGATGCTCCAGTGGGGCAGCGCGGCCTCCCGGTCGCGACCGGGCGCGTCGATGTGGCAGAGCCTGGCGCGTGGGGTCTCGATCGAAGCCGACTACCTCAACGGCGAGATCGTGCTCCTCGGCCGGCTGCACGGCGTCCCCACGCCGGTCAACGCGGCGCTGCTCGACCTCGTCAAACGAGCCGCCCGCGAGGGGATCGCGCCGGGGATCCTTTCCGTCGACGAAGTGATCCGTCTAGTCTCCGCCGGCGAACAACGCTTCGTCCGAACGGGCACGGCTACGGAGGAGGGTGAGCTCATGGACTCGATCGTGATGATCAACAAGGTGCTCGGCGAGACGAACCGGATCGTCGGAGGGATTGAGCCGTCGCAGCTCGACAACCCCACGCCGTGCGACGGGTGGAGCGTGCGCGACGTGCTGAACCACATCACCGGCGGCGCCGACATGTTCGCGATCGCCGCGAGGGAGGGGAAGGTTCCCGACGAGAAGCTCGGGCAGCTCATGACGGGCGACAACCTCGGCGACGACTACAAGGGCGCGTTCAAGGCGGCCTCGGCTCGGGCAACGAAGGCCTTCGAGCCTGAGGGCATAGTCGACAAGATGATCACGCTCCCGTTCGGCGAGATGCCTGCAGGTGCGGCGTTGAACATCGCGATCTTCGACGTGGCCACGCACACGTGGGACCTGGCGAAGGGAACGGGCCAGAGCACCGCGCTCGATCCCGAGGTGCTCGGTGCCGCGCTCGAGCTCGCGCAACAGATGCTGTCCGACGACTGGCGCGCCGCGGGCATGTTCGGTACCCAGGTGGCGGTGCCCGACGACGCGCCCATCCAGGACCGCCTCGCCGGTTTCACCGGTCGCACCCCTTAATCGCCCTGATCGCTACGCGAGTACGTCGGCGGGCGCGACGGCGTCGCGGCCGAGGGCCGCGGCGACCGCGGAGTTCGTGACTCGGCCGGCCGCGGTGTTCACGCCCGCGGCGAGCTCGGGATCGCCGCGTACGGCATCGGCAACCCCCCGAGTTGCGAGCGCGAGTGCGTAGGGCAGGGTCGCGTTCGTCAACGCGTACGTCGACGTGTGCGGAACCGCGCCGGGGATGTTGCCGACGGCGTAGTGCAGCACGCCGTGGCGCTCGAACACGGGATCGGCGTGTGACGTCTCGTGGATGCCTTCGACGGAGCCGCCCTGGTCGATGGCGCAATCGACGAGCACCGACCCGGAGCGCATGGAGCGCAACATCGCGTCGGTGACGACCACTGGCGCACGACCACCGGGCACGAGGACCGCGCCGATCACGAGGTCGGCTTCGACAACCGCGCGATCCACGGCGAGGCGGGTGCTGGCCAGCGTCATGATCCGGCCCTTGTGGATCTGATCCACCCAGCGCAAGCGATCGAGGTTGCGGTCGAAGAGCAGAACCTCGGCCTCCATGCCCTGCGCGATCCACGCCGCATTCCATCCCACGTTGCCCGCGCCGATCACGACGACACGCGCGGGCCGCACACCGGGTGCGCCGCCGAGCAGCACTCCCCGCCCGCCGTTCGCGCGCTCGAGGAAGTGCGCGCCCACTTGCGGTGCCATCCGGCCCGCGACCTCGCTCATCGGCGCGAGCAGCGGGAGCGCGCCCGACTCGACGAGCTGCACGGTCTCGTACGCGATACCCACGACCTCGTGGGTGAGCAGCGCGTCGGCCACTTCCGGGTACGCGGCGAGATGGAGGTAGGTGAAGAGCACCAGACCCGCTCGGAGGTACCCGAACTCCTCGGGCTGGGGCTCCTTGACCTTCAGCACCAGGTCGGCGCGCGCCCACAGGTTGGCCGCGTCGGCCACCGGCTCGGCGCCCGCCGCGCGGTAGTCGTCGTCGGAGAGCGACGACCCGGCGCCCGCGCCCTGCTCTACGAGCACGGATACGCCGTTCACCGTGAGCTCGTGCACGCCGTCCGGCGTGATCGCGACGCGGTTCTCGCCATCCTTCAACTCGCGTGGCACACCGACGGTGAGAGGCGGGGTCATGGTCAGTGACGCTATTCCCTCAGCCGCCTGGCGAGCTCCGCTGGGGTGGTGACGACGTCGAGGTCCGCTCGCTCGACGAGGAAGTCGCGATTGCGTGCGTGCAGCGCGTCGTCGCCGTAGCGGTTCAGCGCCACGATCAACGGGAAGTCGTCGAACGCGCCGGCGGACAGACGCACCGCGTTGATCGTGCCGAGCCCGGCGTCGGCGACCAGGACCACGAGGTCCGGTTGAATTGCGCGTGCGAAGTCGACGTTGTCCCCGTTGGTGGCAATCGGCGAGCGCGGTCCGCCCACACCCTCGACGAGCCCGACCGCGAGACGCGGCGGCCACACGAGCTCGGCGGCGAGATCGTCCACGGAGAACGGTGCGAGCCCCAGCTCCTCGGCTGCCATCGGCGGTGCCCATGGGATGTCGTAGGTGCGGTGCGCGGGGCACACGGTGTGCGGGTCTTCGCGGGTGGCTTCGGCGAGCACGTCGGCGTCGCGCTGCTCGCCGGGCGCCGACGACTGCACGGGCTTGCGCGCCGCGACGACAACGCCGTCTGCGCGCAGCCGCTGCGCGATCGCGGCGGTCCACCACGTCTTGCCGACCTCGGTACCGGTGCCCGAGACGAACACGAGCATCCCGGGCCTCGTCATCCGGATCTCGTCATCTGGGGAAGTGCTCGGCGAGCGCGCACGCAAGCCGGTCGACCTGCTCTGTCGTATGCGCCGCCGAGAGCGTCACCCGCAACCGTGACGTGCCCGGCGGCACCGTCGGCGGCCGGATCGCGGTGACGAGGAGCCCCGTGTCGAGCAGCGCCGCAGCCACGTCGAGCGCGCGCTGCTCGCTGCCGCACAGGTACGGAAGGATCGGCGACGGGTGCCCGGGCCGGAGACGGTCGATGTTGGCGCGCAACTGCGCGCGTAGTGCGTCGCCCTCGGCGGATCGCACCACCGCGAGCGCGGCGAGCGCGGCGGCGGTGTCGGCCGGCGTCGAAGCGGTGGTGAAGATGTAGGAGCGGGCGCGGTTCACGAGCAGGTCGGTGTAGCGCGCGGGTCCGGCGACGAACCCGCCGAGCGCGCCGAGGGTCTTCGACAACGTGCCGACTCGTACGACGTGGTCGGCGCTCCCGACCGCCGGACCGAGCACTGCGTGGGCCTCGTCGAGTACGAGCAGCGCGCGGTGGCGCGCACACACGCCGAGGAGGTCGTCGACAGGGGCGACGTCGCCGTCCATCGAGAACACCGTCTCCGACACGACCAGCGCGCGACGGAAGTGCGACGCGCGCAGGAGCGTGTCTACGTGCGCGACGTCGAGGTGGCGGTAGACGCCGAGCGGCGCGCCAGAGAGCCGGCGACCGTCGATGATCGACGCGTGGTTCAGCTCGTCGGAGCACACGAGCACGTCGGGACCGGCGAGCGCGGTGAGCACTCCCAGGTTGGCGGCGAACCCGGTGGTGAACAGCACCGCGCGCTCGGTGCCCTTCCACTCGGCCAGCGCGGCTTCGAGCTCCGAGTGGACCGGTCGCGAGCCCACGATGAGGCGCGCCGATCCCGAACCGGTGCCCCAACGGTCGAGCGCGGTGTGCGCCGCCGCGACGATCGCCGGATGGTGGGTGAGCCCGAGGTAGTCGTTCGACGCGAACGACACCACCCTGCGGTCCCCGAGCATTCCTTCAGGACCATGCGCGTCGAGATCGAGCGGCGCCCGCCACTGCTCGGCGTCCTTCACGAGCTTTGCCTCGTGGTCGGCCCAGTCGTCCCAGCTCTTCATGATGTGCCTTCGTCGAGCGATTCGCCGAGGACGTGCACGATCCGGTGCAGCTCGGGCGACGTGATCGTGAGCGGCGGCATGAGCACCACCACGTCGCCGATTGGGCGCAGCAGCACGCCGCGTTCCACCGCAGCCGCGCACACGCGCCGTCCCCACCGCAGGTCTTCCTCCGGCTCCGTGCCTGAGCGGAGAGGTGGTGGGGAAAGCTCCACGCCGCCCATCAGGCCGCAGAGACGTACCTCTCTCACCGACGGGTGTGGCGCGATGCGATCGTCGAGCAACCCGCGTAGCTCGTCGGAACGGGCGCGCACGTTCTCGAGCACGTCCCAAGCTTCGAAGAGCTCGAGATGGCGTAGCGCGACCGCGGCCGCGAGTGCGTTCCCGGAGTACGAGTGCCCGTGGTAGAGGGTCCGAACGCCGAGGTCGGCGCCGAGGAACGCTTCGAACACGCGCCCGCTCGCAACCGTGGCCGACATCGGCAGATAGCCGCCGGTGATGCCCTTGCCGAGCACGAGGAGGTCGGGTGACAGCGCGCACTGCTCCGACGCGAACAACGTGCCGGTGCGGCCGAACCCGGTGGCGACCTCGTCGCAGATCAGCAGCACGTCGTGCGCGCGGCACGCGGCCCCGAGCGCGGCGAGACCGTCGGGGTCGGCGAGCTGCATGCCGGCCGCGCCCTGCACGAGTGGCTCCACGATCACCGCCGCGAGCTCCGACGCGTGCGCAGCGATCATCTCGACTGCGGTCTCGAAGCACCGCGCATCCGAGAATGCCGGGGCTCGCAGCACGGGAAAGCGGAGCGGATCGAACAAGTCGGTGCCGAATCCGTCGTCGCCCACCGAGAGCGCGCCGAGCGTGTCGCCGTGGTACGCACCGCCGAACGCGAGGAAGCGGGTGCGCGCCGCAACACCGCGGTTCACCCAGAACTGGAACGCGATCTTCAGTGCTTGCTCGACGGCCGACGCGCCGTCGGACGCGAACAGAACGTGCGGGTCGTCGACCGGTACCACCCTCGCGAGTGCTTCCGCGAGCTCGACCACGACGCGGTTGCCGTTGCCGAGCATGGTGGAGTGCGCGCCCCGGTCGAGCTGTGCGCGCAGCGCGTCGTCGAGCTCGGGGACGCGATGCCCGAGCGTGTTCACCCAGAGCGACGAGATCGCGTCGAGGTACCGGCGGCCGTCGACGTCGATGAGCTCGTGCCCAACGGCTCGCTCGACGATGATCGGCGCGTTGTCCGCGTACGACGACATCTGCGTGAAGCCGTGCCACACGCTCGCGGCGTCACGGGCGATCCAGTCGCCTCCCATGCCTATTCCGACACGGAATCGGCACCGAGGTCACGCAATGCGGCGCGGATCTTCTCCGCCGCGGCCTCGAGCGACCCCTCCGGAGGGTTGGGGTCGGCCTTCGCGAACGAGAGCTCGCCGGCCGAGTCGAACGGCACCACGTGGAGATGCACGTGCGGTACCTCGTCGCCCACGATCAGCACGCCGATTCGGCGCGCGTCGAACCCCCGGTTCTGTGCCTGGCCGATGGTCTGCGCCACCCGGAACAGGTGCGTGGCGAGTTCGGGGTCGAGGTGGATCCAGTGGTCGACTTCCACGCGCGGCACCACGAGTGTGTGGCCGGGATGCATCGGGTTGATCGACAGGAACGCGACGCATTGCGGGTCTCGCCACACGAACACGCCCGGCAACTCGCCGTCGATGATCCGCGTGAAGATCGTCGGCATAGGTGTAGCAGGCTACCGAGGTTGGCTTCAGTGGGGTCCGGCGAGGAGGGAGCCCGAGGGTGCGCCCGATCGCCGTTCGGGCACCGAGCCGGTTCTGCGCACACCGGCGACGACCGACGCCAGCGCGAAGAGTGCCGCGGCGACGAGCACGATGGACCCGCCCGCGGCGAGCGCCCACTGCCGGGCGGCCGCGAGCCCGAGCACCGCCGACGCGACGCCCACGACGACAGCCCCGAACAGCGTGCCGCGGAACGAGCGTGCCATGAGGCGGCTCGTCGCGACGGGGAGCACCATGAGCGCGGCGATGAGCAGCACGCCCACGATGCGCATGGCGGCAACGACCGTCACCGCCGTGAGCACCGCGAGCAGTGCGTTCAGCGCGCGGGCGGGGATCCCGCTCACGCGCGCGGCATCTTGGTCGAGCACCACTGCGAGCAGCGCGCGTCCTGTGAACGCCACTGCAACCACGATGAGCGCGCCGAGCACGATGACGGTCCACACGTCGTTCGCGGTCGCGGTGAGGATCGACCCGAACAGATAGGGCTGGAGGTTGGTGTTGGTCGCGGACCGGCTCGCGAGCACCACACCCGCGGCGATGCCGCCGTAGAACACCAGCGCGAGCGCGAGGTCGCCGGTGGTGCTCCCGCGGGCGCGGAGCCACTCGATCACGAGCGCAGCGACGATCGCGAACGCCATGGCAGTCCACGTGGGCGACGTATTGAAGAGGAGCGCGGCTCCGATCCCCGCGACCGCGACGTGGCCGAGCCCGTCACCCACGAGCGACATGCCTTTCTGCACGACGAAGACCCCGATGAGCGGTGCGGTCGCGCCCACCACGACCCCCGCGACCAGTGCGAGTTGCATGTACGACCGGTCGAACGGCCACGGCAGCGGCCACGGCATCCCGGGCAACACGTTCACGATTGGATCTCCTCGAGCCAGAGCGGCAGATCGTCGCGATGGATGCCGAGACTCACGCCGGTGGCCGCGAGCTCGCCGGGTGCGCCGTCGAACACCACGCTGTGCTTGAGCACGATCAGGTGGTCGAGGTCGTCGGCGACGGCGCCGAGCTCGTGTGAGACGAGGAGTACTGCCGCGGCATGCTCGCGCACCAGGTGCACGAGCGAATCGCGGAACAGCTGTTGCGACTCGACGTCGACGCCCGCGGTCGGCTCGTCGAGCACGAGCAGCTCGGGTTCGGCCGCGAGCGCCTTGGCGATGAGCGCGCGCTGCTGCTCACCGCCGGAGAGCTCGCCCAGGAGGCGGCGGCGATACCCCGAGAGTGCGACCGACTCGAGCGCGTGGTCGATCGCTTCGCGATCGGCCGAACGCGTTCGCTTCCACCATCCCTGCTTTGCGAGCCGGCCCGAGGCCACGACCTCGTGCACGGTGGCAGGGAGGTCCGGCGCGCTACGGAGCCGCTGCGGCACGTACCCCACTCGCCATTTGTCGCGCAGTTGACCCGGTGGTGTGCCGAACAGCGCGACCGTGCCCGCGTCGGGTGCGAGCAATCCGAGCACGATGCGCAGCAACGTCGACTTGCCCGAGCCGTTCGGCCCGGCCAGCGCGGCGAACTCCCCGGCACGTACCGAGAGGCTCACGTCCGACAGCACGGGCCCGCTCGCGTACGAGAAGGAGACCCCCTCTGCCGAGAGCACGACCTCTGGTTCGGGCTCCGCCGAGTTGAGCATGATTCTCATTATGGCTGTCCGGGCGGGCGGGCGTCGTACGAATGGCCACAATGTTCCTGTGACCGCCGGTTCCCATGCCCATGCGGGCCCACACGACCACTCGGACGCGATGCGCCGCACTGCCGCCAAGAGCGTGCGCCGTCTGTGGTTCGCCTTCGTGCTCACGGCGGTGTTCGTGGTCGTCGAGGTGGTCACGGCGTTCGTGGCCGACTCGCTGGCGCTGTTCTCCGATGCTGCCCACATGGCTACCGACGCGGTGAGCATCGCGCTGACACTCGGCGCGATCGTCGTCGCCAACCGCGCCCGTCGCGACGGGATGCGTACCTTCGGGCTGTTCCGCCTCGAGATCCTCGCAGCGCTGATCAACGCGGTGCTGCTGTTCGCGACCGCGATCTACGTGCTCGTCGAGGCCGTGCTCCGTCTCGTACGCGACGACCTCGACGTCAAGGCGGGCCCGATGCTCGTCGTCGCGATCATGGGGCTCGTCGTGAACATCGTGGTGTTCCTGTTGCTGCGCACCGGCGCACGCGACAACCTCGCGATGGAGAGTGCGTACACCGACGCGATCGCCGACGCCGCGGGATCGGTGGGCGTGATCGTCGCCGCGGTCGTCGTGGCCACTGCCGGATGGGACCCCATCGACCCGATCGTTGCCGCGTTGATCGCGCTCTGGATCCTCCCGCGGGCATGGGGGCTCGGGTCGCGCGCGATCCGCGTGCTGCTGCAGGTCGCGCCCGAACACGTCGATCTCGACACGATTCGCGACGAGCTGTGCGCGGTGCCGGGTGTGGTCGACGTCCACGATCTCCACGTCTGGACGCTCACGTCGGAGATGGAAGTGGCCACCGCGCATGTGATGGTCGGCGCCGACGCGGATTCACACGCCGTGCTCGATCAGGCGCGCGCGCTCCTCGAACGCCACGACATCGCGCACGCGACGATCCAGGTCGAACCGGACGACCACGAAGGGTGCGCCGAGCTCAACTGGTGACCTGACTACTCGTCGCTCACTGCGAGCCGGGATACCCGGCTCGCGGCCGTTCGCTCCTGGCGAGCGACTCGCTTCGCTCGTCGCCGCGTGCGCGCAGGGGCTGGCGCAAGCGCAACGCGGCGGCGGTAGCCAGACCCGCGCCGAGTCCGAGGTCGAGTGTCACGAGGAGCCTCGCGACGACCGTGGGGAATGTCGTCGGAACGAGGGAATGGCCGAGCGTCGACACGTCGGCGAGGCCTCCGGCGACGAAGAGGAAGATGGCGGCGATCAGTACGAGCGGCATCGCCGACTCGGCCCCGCGCCGCCACATCCACGCGAGCGCGAACACACCGAGCGCGACGCCCGCGAGGGAATAGGCGCTCTCCCTGAGATTGGACGCGGTCGTAGCCGTCGTCGCGTTCCAGAGCCCGACCACATGTGCAAGGTCGCTCAGTACGAGAAGGGCGAGCGCGGTCGCGAGCGCGTCGCGCCAGACGCTTGTCCGCGTGAGCAGGACCACGCCGAGCGCGATCGCGATCGCGATCGCGACAGAGGGCCAGGGCGAGGGGGGTGGTACCCACACGAGCTCCCCCGACGCGCGGATCGTGCGCCCCTCGGTGCGGAGCTCGACGGTCCATCGGTCGATCACGCGACGGATCGAGGGGTTGCGCCTCACGTTCGGCGGATCCTCGCTCCCCATGAAGTGCGCGCGGTGGTCGTGCCACGTCGTGGTGATGCCCGACGACACCTTGTGCCAGACCGGCCTCGCACTCGAATCCGCGCGCTTCGGCGGCTTGCTCATCGGGATCCGCGACCGGTTCAGGTACGTGGCGGGCGAGCGGGTGTTCTCGAACACGCCGCGGGGTCCGACCCGGAGGTAGGGCTCGCCGTCGTAGCCCAGCACGATCACGTCGTGCGGCGTGTCGTTGGTGAGTTGCAGACCGTCACCGAGATCGACCACCGTGAGCTCGACGCCGGGGATGTGCGGAGCGACGCGGAGGAGCTTGGTTTCGTCATTCCGCGGCTGCACGCCGCCCACTCCGTGCGCGTACGCGGGTGCTGCCGTCACCGCGATCACCCCGCCGGCGACGAGCACCACGATCGCGAGCGCCCGACACCGGCTCCGTGCCCGAACGGAGAGCTGGCGTGCCACGCGCACCCTCACCCCGTCTCCGCAGCCTCGACCTCGGCGACGAGACGTTCGCGTGCACGTGCCACGCGGGATCGGATGGTGCCCACCGGTACGTCGCAGATCTCGGCGGCCTCGGCGTAGGAGCACCCGACCATCTGCGTGAGCACGAACGCCACGCGCTGGTCGCGATCGAGCCCGTCGATCAGCGCCTCGAGGGAGTGCGCGCCGGCCTGGTCGCCGCCGTGATCAGCCGCCCGTGCTCGTTCGTTCTCGACCCGCCCCGCGAGCCGGCGGCGGCGCACCGCGCCGCGGATCGAGTCGGCGCACGCCCGGCGAGCGATCGAGAGGAGCCAAGTACGGGCGCTCGAATCGCCCCGGAACGCGGGCAGCGCCCGCCAGGCGCGCACGAACGTGTCTTGCGTGACATCGTCGGCATCGTTGACACCCACGAGGTGCGCGGCGAGCCTCCAGACGTCGGCCTGGCTCGCTCGTACCGCCTGGTAGAGCGCCGTTCGGTCACCGTCGCGGGCGTCGAGCCACAGGCGCGTGAGTCCATCCACTCCCGGCGACGATACTGGTGGAACTTTGGCGCCCTCGTAAGCGACTGACCCGCCATGAGCTGCACTCGAATCCGTCACGCCATCTCCGCCCGTCTCGACGGCGAGGACCCGGGCGTCGAGCGTGCGCTGATCGAAGCCCACCTCGACACCTGCGCCTGGTGCCGCGAGTTCGCCGCGTCGGCCGAGCGGCTCCACCGAACGAGCCGGCTCGCGCCCGCGCCCCAGGTTCCCGACCTCACGCCGGCGATCCTCGCCGCGATCGGCGACGAGCCGGCTCGGGACACTCAGCTCGCGCTGCGGTGGATCCTTGCCGCGCTCGCGTTCGTACAGATCGGTGTGGCGGTTCCTGCCCTGCTCCTCGGATCCGACGCCGGACTTCCGGTGCACGCGGCGCGGCATCTGGGCTCGTTCGACATCGCCGTCGCGGTCGGGTTCCTGTTCGCCGCGTGGCGCCCGTCGCGTATCCCCGGCCTGCTCCCCGTCGTCGCCGCGCTGGTGGCGTGCCTCGTTGGGTCGTCGTTGCTCGACGTGCTCGCCGGCAACACCGGGGCGCTCGGTGAAGCGCACCACGTGACCGACTTCGCCGGGCTCGCGGTGCTGTGGCTGCTGAGCTGTGGATATGTAACGCGCGCGGTCACTCCACGACCGGAGCTCGCGTGACGTCGAAGCGTCTCCTCGCGCTCGGCGCGCTCGTCGTCGCGCTCGTCGTCGCCGGGGCAATGCCCGCGTTCGCGCACACGACGCTGCTCACCACCGAGCCGCAACCCGGCGGCAAGTTCGACAAGTCGCCGCCGGTGATCTCGTTGCGTTTCAGCGAGCCGGTCGAAGTGGCGCTCGGCGGGATCCGTCTCTTCGACGGCGACAGCAACCGGGTCGACGTCGGCGCGGCTGAGCACCCGAATGGCGATGGCAACCGCGTGCAGTCGTCGATCCCGAAGCTCGATGACGGTACGTACGTCGTCACTTGGCGTGTCACGTCCGCCGACGCGCACCCGGTGCAGGGTGCGTTCACGTTCCAGGTCGGCACGAAGGGATTCGTGAAGAACGCCGACGTGCTCGTGAAGCGGCTCCTCGCCAAGCAGGGCGGGAGCATCGTCGTCGGAGTCGTGTACGCGATCGACCGCGTCGCCATCTTCGCGACGCTCGCGTTGTTGATCGGCGGGATCGTGTTCCTGTCGGTGGTGTTCCCTGCCGGCCGCGATTCGCGGCGGGCGCGGATCATCGTGTGGGCCGGGTGGATCGGCGCCGGCGTCGCCACGCTTGCCGGCATCGCACTCGAAGGCGTGTACGGCGCGGCGCTGCCGTTGACGAAGGTGTTCGACCCCTCGGTCGGAAGCGACGTGCTCGAGACGCGCTATGGACGCGTGTCCGTGGTGCGCTTGGTGCTGCTGCTGCTCGCGTACCCCTTGCTGCGCATGCTGCTCTCCCGCCGCCCGGCCGCGGAGCACCCGCTGCCGAAGTGGTGGTTGGTCGCGGCGGGGTTGCTGTCCGTCGGCCTCTCGCTCACCCCCGGGCTCGCGGGACACGCGGCCGCCGGTGACTACACCGGGCTCGCGATCCCCGCCGACGCGATCCACGTGCTCGCGATGGCCTGCTGGCTCGGTGGGCTCGTGCTGCTGCTCGTCGTCGTGCTCGTGCGCACCGATCCCGACGAGCTCCGGCAAGGGATCAATCGCTACTCCGCGCTCGCGCTGGGCGCAATCGTCGCGCTGGTCATCACCGGTTCGTTCCAGGCATGGCGCCAGGTGGGCAGCTTCAGCGCGCTGCGCGACACCGACTACGGGAATCTGCTGATCGCGAAGCTGGTCGCGTTCGCCGCGCTCATCGTCGCGGCCGCGTTCAGCCGCGAGATCGTGAATCGACGCTTCCGCATGCCGCTGCCCGATAACGAGGCCGATGTGCCGATCGAGGTCCCGGTGGCGGTGGGCGCGGTGTCCGGCGGACGCTCCGACGTCGGGCCACCGCCGCTCACGATGGCCCCCGGCGCCAACGGCTTCGACGACGAATGGGAAGAGGGCGACGACGAGACCGAGGTCCGCCGGCTCCGCAGGTCGGTGTTCGTGGAAGTGGTCATCGCGTTCGTCGTGCTCGCGATCACTGCGCTGCTCGTGAACGCGGCGCCCGCACGATCCGTGCAGACCGCGCCGATCTCGATGACGCTCAAGTCGGGAGAGGTGTGGGTCGACGTCGTGATTGCGCCCGGAGTGGCCGGTGGCAACGACATCCACCTCACCGCGCTCCCGGTCGGCAACACGATCACGAACGTCCAGGACATGACGGTGCAACTCACCCGCCCCGGCGCCGATCTTCCGCCCTTCGACGTCCCGCTCCGCAAGCTCGGGCCCGGTCACTACGTCGCGTCGCTCTACGACATTCCGTACTCCGGTGGTTGGCGGATGATCGTGCGCGTGCGCCTCGGTGAGGCCAACGAGGTGGTCCTCACCGGCAAGTTCACGTTGCGCTGACATGCCGAACGTTCGCGTCGCTACCAACTTCTTCCTGGTGCTCACGCTGGTTGCCGACGCGGTGGTCGCGGCGGCGGTGGTGCTCGGCGTCGCCGCGCTCGTGTTCCGGCGCGCGCGAGACGCGTGGTTCGCGGTCGCCCGGTTCGTGGGGCCGCAGGCTCTGCTCGTGGCGTGGATCGTCGCGATCGTCACCACACTCGGCAGCCTCTACTACTCGCTCCACGCCGGCTTCATTCCGTGCGAGCTCTGCTGGTACCAGCGCATCGCGATGTACCCGCTCGTCGTCGTGCTCGGTGTGGGTTGGCTGAGGGGTGACGCGAAGGCGTGGATCACGGCGGCGCCGTTCCTAGTTGTCGGCGCGCCGTTGTCGCTCTACCACTGGCTCGTCGAGCGTGTTCCCAGCTTCGCCGAGGGCTCGTCGTGCTCGACGGTGGCGCCGTGCACCGCACCGTATTTCGAGAAGCTCGGCTTCGTCACCCTCGCGTGGATGTGCATGAGCAGCTTCTTGCTCATCGGCACGATGCTCGCACTTTCCGTTGCCGCACGAGGCGCGCGTGCAGACGCGAAGGCGACCGGTACCGTGACAGAAGTTCCGGTGGCGGTGGAGCACAAGGAGTCGGTCCGCTGATGCAGAAGCGCACATGGCTCGTGGTTGGCTTGATCGCGCTCGTCATCGTGATTGCCGGCGTGATCGCGTTCGCCTCGGGAGGCGACGACGAAAAGGCTCCGAAACCCACTGCTCACGAGACGGGCCCGGTGTCCGTCGACGGGACCGTGCTCCCCCGGTACACCGGTCAGGGCGACGACCCGGCGATCGGCGAGACGATCCCCACCCTCGAGGGTGTTTCGTTCGACGGATCGCCGATCACCGTCGGACCCAACGGCAAGCCGCAGGCGATCGTCTTCCTCTCGCACAGCTGCCCGCACTGCCAGGAGGAGGTTCCCCTCGTCGTGCAACTCGAGAAGACAGGGAAGCTCGCGGGCGTCGACGTCAACGCGGTTGCGACGAACACGAACCCTGCGTACGGCTCGTACCCAGGCCCCGGCAACTACCCGCCGTCAGCGTGGTTGAAGCGGGAGCACTGGCCGTACCCCGTGCTCGCCGACAGCGAGAAGTTCACGGCTCTCGTGGCCTACGGGCTCACCGCGTTCCCGTACTTCGTGTTTGTCGACGCCGACGGGAAGGTGGTTGGGCGCGCCACGGGCGAGATCCCGGCCAACACCCTCGTCGAGATCTTCAAGGCACTCGCGACTGGCGAGGCGCTGCCGCTCGCGGGAGGCGCGAGTACAACCGCGAATTAGGCACAGCGCTTGCACAGGCCGACGAGGTCGACGCGGTGGCGTTGCGTGCGAAAGCCGGTCGTGCGGGTGACCGCGGCCGCCGCGGCCGCCACCGATCGTTCGAGTCCGGCCGACGCGGGGATGTCTTCCACGCGCCCGCACGACGCGCAGATGAGATGGTGGTGATGGCCCGCGAGGTCCTCGGCCAGCTCCCAGCGCGCGAAGTCGTCGGTTCCCACGACGCGGTGCACGATGCCCGCCTCTTCGAGCACCACGAGGTTGCGGTAGACGGAGCTCTGCGCGAGCTCGCGACGGCGGGCGAGGATCTCGGGGATCGTGAGTGGCCGGGGCGCGGTGGTGAACGTGTTCACGAGCGCCTCGCGGTTGGCGGTGAGCCGTTGTCCCACACTGTGGAGGCGCGCGGCGGCCGCTTCACGAACGTCGTCGGGACTCGCCGTCATCGGCGAGGAGTGTACCGGCGGCTACTACCGTCAGCTTCGTGGATGTAGCCCGGCGGTTCGACGACGTCGTGCAGCGTGCCGAGTCCAGCATCGCGCTCGACGAGGCGTGCTTCCTCATCGCCGCGCATGCACACCCGGACGTCGACGTCGACGCGCGCTGCGAGCAGCTCGATGCGCTCGCCGCGTCGCTCGGTGCCGACGACGCCGGCGCGCTCGCGCACGCGCTGTTCGCCGAGCTGGGCTTCGCCGGCAACACGGTCGACTACGGAGACCCGAACAACTCCTACCTCGACGCTGTGCTCGATCGGCGACTGGGCATCCCGATCACGCTCTCGGTCCTGATGATCGAGATCGGTCGCCGACTCGGCATCGCCGTCCATGGCGTCGGGATGCCCGGACACTTCCTCGTCGGTGCGGGAGCGAGCGAGTGGTACGACCCCTTCAACGGCGGGATCCGGCTCGACGACATGGCGTGCGCCGAACGCTTCGCAGAGATCCAGGGTCGCGCCGCGTTCCATCGCGACTATCTCGCGCCCGTCGGTCCGCTCGCGATCCTCGATCGCATGCTCGCCAATCTGCAACACTCGTTGATCGAGCGCGATCCGGCGCGGGCAGCATGGCCCACGCGCCTTCGCCTCCGGATCCCGGGAATCTCACCGGCGCGGCGCGCCGAGCTGGCAGCGTTGCTCGGAAGCCTCGGGCAGTTCTCCGAAGCCGCGACCGAGCTCGACGCGGTCGCGCGAGAGATACCCGGCGCCGGTTCCGAGCAAGTGGCGCAGGCGGCTGCTCGATTCCGCGCGCGCGCCAACTGACGACGACGGGCCGGTAGCGTTTGGACGTGGCGTCGAAGGTATTCCCGATGTTCCCGCTGGAGCACGTGTTGTTCCCGAACGCCCCACTCCCACTCCACATCTTCGAGCCGCGCTACCGCGAGCTCACGGAGAAGTGCTTGCGCGGCGACGGACGCTTCGGTGTCGTCCTGATCTCGCGTGGGTCTCACGTCGGTGGCGGTGACTCGCGGTACTCGGTCGGAACGGTCGCGCGCATCGTCGAAGCTGCGCGCACGCCCGACGGTCGGTACCTGCTCGCGACCGTCGGTGTCGAACGGCTCCGCGTGCGGCGCTGGCTCCCCGACGATCCGTATCCCCGCGCGGAGATCGATGTGATCGCCGAGCCCAAGCGCGTTGCCCCACGCGCCACCGACCAGCGCGCCGCCATCGAGCTGCTGCTCAAGCGCGTGCTCGCGCTGTGGGCGGAGCTCGGACAGCCTGCACCCGGCGTCGATGCCGTGCAGCTCGACGCTGATCCCTTGCGCGCGTCGTTCGAGGCGGCCGCGATGGCGCCGATCGGTCCGCTCGACGCGCAGCGCTTGATCGAGCTCGACGATCCGTGCGATCGGTTCGAGCAGCTCGAGGCGCTGCTCAACGACGAAGTCGAGCTGCTGCAGATGCGCCTCGCCCAGGGCTGAGCGCGAGAAGGCTGAGCGCCCGCCGCGCCTGTCCGGCGCACGTGGCGGCTCGCAGGGAGCGAGCGAATTGGACAGGTAGGGGCTCAACTGGATTTGTTTGCGCGGCTGGTGGGAGTGGATTCCGCACTCAGCCCCGGCGTGTGCCGGCTTTGGTGTGCTGGGCGCGCCGCGTCGTTCTTGAGTGTCGTACCCGGTGTTTAGGGTCGGGGGGTGTTTCGGACCTATCAGGCAGTGCTGCAGCCCACGGCAGGACAGTCGTTGCGGCTGGAGCGGTTGTTGGGCTCCCAGCGCGAGTTGTACAACGCGGCGTTGGAGGAACGGATCGGGGTGTGGCGGTGGCAGCGCCGCTCGGTGAGCCGCTTCGAGCAGTTCCGAGCCTTGACCGGTTGGGAGCATCCGATCTTGGAGTTCGGGATCTGCCCGGCTCGGGGGACGTTGACTCGTCTGGACCGGACGCGAAACGATCGCGGTGAACCCTCGGCACACCTCACAGACCTGCGCCGACTGCGGCCACGTCGACACGCAAAACCGCGATGGCATCGCGTTCTGCTGTCGCCGCTGTGGCCATGTCGCGCATGCGGATGTGAACGCGGCCCGTAACATCCTCAGGGCCGGGCTGGCCCAACGCTCCGAGCGAGAAGCCGACCGACACGCCGCATGAACCGCGCGACTTGTTCGTCGGCAGGCCCTAGCCTGGTGCTCTGTGGACGACGCGCAGGCACGCGAGCGGTTGGAAGCCGAACGGGCGCGCGTCGAGGGTCTGGCCCACGAGCTGCGCGGGGAGCTCGGTTCGGAAGGCGACAACAGCTCCGAGCTCGCCGACTTCGACCAGCACCCAGCCGACACGGCGCCCGAGACGTTCGAGCGCGAGAAGGACCTCTCGATCCTCGAACAGCTCGAGTCCGAGCTTGCCGAGCTCCAGGCCGCGCTCGAACGGATCGACAACGGAACCTACGGCGTCGACGAAGTCACCGGCGAGCCCATCGATCCCGCGCGACTCGACGCATTGCCTGCGGCACGCACGAACGTGGGTCAGGAGCGCAACTGACCGTCCGGCTGCGATTGTTCGCACAGGCGCGCGAAGCGGCAGGGCGCGCCGACGACCACTACGAGGCCGCGAGCCTCGGGCAGCTTCTCGATGCCGCGCGTGCCCGATACGGCGCCCAGTTCGGTGCGGTGCTCGACAACGCACGCGTGTGGGTGAACGGCGACGAGCCCGACAACGGCGATGCAACCATTCTCTCGAACGGCGACGAAGTGGCCGTCCTTCCGCCAGTCAGCGGCGGTTGACGCGGTCCTGCAACCGCGTGACCAGACCCGGCACCGCCACGATGCCGGTATAGATCAAGATCGCGAGTGCAACTGCAAGCAGCCACTCGATGAGGGTCGACACCGTGCTGTCGACGCTGTCCTCACCGGCGCCGAGGGCGTCGACGAAGTCGCGCACGTAGGGCATGAGCAACAGCACGACGACCGCGACCGTGACCACCGCCGCACCCACCTTGCCACCAACCCGCGTGGAGGCCTTCGTCATCTCACCGGTCCGGCATGACGGCGACGAGCGCCGCCACCGCCTTGTATGCCGCTTCGGCAGGGCCGAGCTCGTCGGGGCGCAGCAGGTTCGCCATGATGCGGAGCACCCACTCCATGAGCGGGCGCGACTGCATGCCCACGCGCGTGAGCTCGCGCATGACTGCCGGGTTGCCGATCGCGCGCACGAACAGGCGCGCCACCTTCCAATAGAGCGCGTACGCCTGCTCGAGCTGCTCGAGGTACTGCGTGAGCGCCAGACCGTCGCCGGACACGATCGCGCCCGACACCGCGCCGGCCGCGAAGCGCCCGGTCTCGTACGCGACCGAGATGCCCTCGCCGTTGAACGGGTTCACCGAACCCGCGGCATCGCCCACCACGAGCCAGTTGGGGCCGATGTTGGGTGACGACGAGCCACCCGTGGGCAACATGCCGCCGGTGGGCGGGCCGCACGAGGTCTCCGGTGAGATCCCCCAACGAGCTGGTGCAGTGGCGATGAACGCGTCCATCAGCGTGCTGGTGTTGATGTCCTTCCAACCGGCGAATGTCGAGAGCAACCCGACGCCGACGTTCACGGTGCCGTCGCCCACCGGGAAGATCCAGCCGTAGCCGGGCAGATGACGACCCTCGCGGTCGCGCAGGTCGAGGTGGCTCTCGATCCACGGCTCGTCGTGGAAGGGGCTGGTGAAGTAGCCGCGGATGGCCATGCCGAGTGGATAGGTACGGTCGCGCACCGTGCCGATCGCTCGCCCGAAGCGGGAGTTCGCGCCGTCGGCAACCACGACGTACTTCGCGCGCACGGGTTGCGTGGTGCCGTCACGCTTGATGGCCGCGCCGGTGACGAGTCCGTCGTCGATGAGTGGTGCGACAGCCTCTGCCGCCGACCACAGCGTGGCGCCGGCTTTCACCGCTCGCTCGGCCACCATCTCGTCGAGGTCTCGGCGCCGAACCACGTACCCGTACGAGGGAAAGTCCCGATGTTCGGGCCAGCGCAACTCGAGGGTCACACCGTGTGCGATCGATCGCAGGCCGTCGAACCGCAGGAACTGCTCGAGCGGCTCGGCGAGCCCCATGTCGTGGAGCTGGCGTACGGCGCGTGGCGTGAGCCCGTCGCCGCAGGTCTTCTCACGAGGGAAGCGCTTCTTGTCGACCACGAGAACTCGATGCCCGGCGTCGGCGAGCCAGTGCGCGGCCGACGCTCCGGCAGGGCCCGCGCCCACCACCAGCACATCCCACGGAGGCGTGCTCATGGCCGGCTCCGTGCCGGAACGGATGACGTGCGCGCTTGTGCGCTTGTGATCGCGTCACGCGACTCGCGCCGTGTCATGCACGCATCGTCGCGCGACGCCGCCGCGCGCGCCGACTCACAGGATCTGTTGGCACGACTTGTTGGCACGACGTATTGGCACGACCCCTGAATAGGCCGTGGGTTCCGATAGCGTGATAGGAAGCTGTCGAGACCTCCGTCAGCGCCCAAGAACCGCCGATGGGACCCTTGGAGGACCAGGCGCACGATGCCCAACCTGATCCCGGACTGGTTGCCATGGATGCGGCCTGCCGGCCGATTGATCTGGGCGTGCGCCCTCCTCGCGATTGGTCTCGGCATCGCATTCTGGCTGTTCAAGCGGCCCAAGCCGGACCGCCCCGCGACTTGGTCGGAGTGCATGGCGGGCGCGGTCGGCGTGTTCGCGCTGATGACGCTCGGCTACGCGGTGATACCCCACGAGTTCATCACGTTCTCCGACAAGTACCTGCAGTGGGACACCACGAAGTTCGTCTTCCGGGCCAGCCAGGACATCTTCTTCCTCCCGATTCACTGGCCGTTCACGATGGACCAGAAGGCGGTGCGCGACATCATCGTCGTCGGCATCTACAGCGTGCTCTTCGGGCTCAACCTGGTCTTGTTCGCGCAGTGGCAGAACCGCGGCAAGGAACCCGCCGCGGCCACCGAAGCCACGCCGCGCACGTCGCGCTTCGGGCGCCCGTTGCGGCGCGCTCGGTCGGCGCCCGCGCCCGTCACCAGCACGGTATCCGGGAACGGTGAGAGCTGATGGCACGCGCCGACGCCAACCCGCCCATGCCCGACTTCGTGACCGACTATGAGCTGCAGGAGGTCGACGCGTCGTACCTCACGAGCGCGGTCAAGCCCAAGCAGTTCCTCCACATCGACCAGGCCGAGTGCATTCTGTGCGAAGGGTGCGTCGACATCTGTCCGTGGAAGTGCATCCACATGGTGTCGGTGAACGCGATCGCCGACGCCGTGAATACGGAGCAGCCCGGCGAAGACCCGCGCGACCACGTCGCGTTCATCGTCGACGAAGACATCTGCACGCGGTGCGCGCTCTGCGTCGACCGCTGCCCAACCGGAGTGATCATCCTCGGCAAGCTCCAGCCCGACGTTGCCGAGGGTGATCTCCACGCACGGACCGCGCGTCACGGCTACGCGTACGGTGTGCGCTTCTAGAGGTTCGAGGAGACAGGTTCGTGGCCAACGGCAACGGGAGCAACGGAAGCGGGAAGAGCCTCGCCAAGGTGCTCGACAACGTCGACGACAAGGTTCGCGGCTCGCAAGCGTGGACCGCGATCTTCCGCCCGGGATCGGTGTTCCGTCGCGGCTACACCGACAGTCCCCGCAACCGTTCCTACGTGATCATGAACAACGTGCTGTACCACCTTCACCCGGTGAAGGTGAAGCGGCACGCGGTGAAGGTGTCGTACACCCTCTGCCTCGGCGGCCTGTCGTTCTTCCTCTTCATCCTGCTCACGGTCACCGGTATCTTCCTGATGTTCTTCTACCGGCCCACCGCGGCTGCAGCGTGGCCGACGGTCCGCGAGCTCGAGACCGCGGTCACCTTCGGATCGCTCGTTCGCAACATGCACCGCTGGGGCGCGCACCTCATGGTGCTCACGGTCTTCCTGCACATGAGCCGGGTTTTCTACCACGGCGCGTACAAGGCGCCACGCGAGTTCAACTGGGTCATCGGTGTGGTGCTGCTCCTCCTGACGCTGCTGCTGTCGTTCACCGGATACCTGCTTCCGTGGGACCAGCTCGCGTTGTGGGCGGTCACCGTCGGTACGAACATGGCGGGCTACACGCCGGTATTCGGTACGTCGGTGAAGTATGTCTTGTTGGGGTCGAGGGAGATCAGTAGCGAGACACTCCTTCGGTGGTACGTCCTCCACGTGCTGTTGTTGCCGTTCGTGATCGTGATCTTCATGGCGGTGCACTTCTGGCGCGTCCGGAAGGACGGCGGCGTCTCGGGTCCGTTGTAGGGGTGCTGCGATGACCGAGATCCCCGAACACCTTCTGCAACGGAGCAAGGAGCGCCGCAAGGCGCTCGGCCTCCCCGTGCCGGGCGAGGAAGCCAGTGAAGAGGAGGGAGCGAGCGAGGCTGCGCCCGCCGAGGCCGCGTCCACCGAAGAGACTGAAGGAGCTGCCGAGGCTCCTGCTGCCGCGCCCGCGGCCGCCGCGTCGACTGAGTCGGCGCCGATCGGCGACGTCGAGCTTCCCGGAGGCGGCCGTATCCCCGCGCACCTGCTCCAGCGCAGCCGCGACCGACGGATCGCGCTCGGGCTCGAAGTTCCCGGCGCGCCGGCAGGTGGCGCGCCCGCGGGTGCGGAAGTCCCTGCCGCGGCTGGAGCCGCGCGTGCCGCGACCGCCACCGCCACGCTCCCCGCACCCACGGTCACCGGCCCCGGCGGTCACACGCAGCGGCTGCTCACGGTGGTCAAGTCGGGCTCCATTCAGGAGACGCGCGCGGAAGCAGTGGACAAGGTGCACACGTGGCCGCACCTCTTGGTGGTGGAGTTCGCCGCGCTGCTGATCGTCACCGCGGGGCTCACGATCTTCTCGGCTCTTGTACGCGCGCCACTGCTGCAACTCGCCGACTTCAACAAAACGCCCAACCCGTCGAAGGCGCCGTGGTACTTCCTCGGCCTCCAAGAGCTGCTCACGATGTTCCACCCGATGGTCGCCGGTGTGACCATTCCCACTATGGCGCTCTTGCTGCTCATGGTGGCGCCCTTCGTCGACAAGAACCCGTCCCACAACCCGAAGGACCGCAAGTTCGCGATTTCGATCTTCACTCTCTTCGTGATGCTCTGGGCGGTCCTCGTCATCATCGGTTCGTTCTTCCGGGGCCCCGGCTTCAACTTCGTGTTCCCCTGGAACGACGGCATCTTCTTCGAGTTGTAGGAGCCGACGTTGGAAATCGCCGTCCTCATCGCCGGGTTGTTGGTGCTGGCGGTCGTGGCCGTACTGGTCACGGGTCGGCAGCGCTCGACCACTGGGAGGCTCGCTCGCGAGACGCGCAAGAGCGATCGCTCGGCCGGCCCCGAAGCGGTCGTGCCGGAAGGCGAAGAGTCGATCGAGGAGGAAGCGGAGGAGGCACGCGCGCGCGCCGACGAGGCGCGTCACGCGATCGAGTCCGGCGCGAGCGTCGGAGAGGTGGTGCCGTCGGCCGCGAAGACGCCGGCGGTCTACGAGCCGGTCGACGAGGAACAGCTCGGCGTCACGCGGCGGCAGTTCTTCAACCGTTCGATCCTCGCTGGTAGTGGCATCGGCCTCGGCGCGTTCGGTGTGGCGTCACTGGCGTTCCTCTGGCCGTCGGGCGGCGCCGCCTCCCAGGTGAAGGTCGCCGTGGGATCGGAGGCCGACGTCAAGACCGCGTTCGACGCCAAGATCCCCTTCTACAACGCCACCGCCAAGACCTACATCGTCGCCTACCCCAAGGCCGACCTCCCCAAGGCCAAGAAGGTCTACAACCCCCTCGTCTTCGCCGGGATGCAAGAGGGCTACGTCGCCCTCTACCAGAAGTGCGTGCACCTCGGGTGCCGTGTGCCCTGGTGTGAGAGCTCGCAGTGGTTCGAGTGCCCGTGCCACGGTTCCAAGTACAACCGGGTCGGCGAGAAGCGGGAGGGCCCGGCGCCACGGGGGCTCGACCGGTTCCCGCTCGAGATCTCCGGCGGCAACATCGTCGTCGACACCGGCAACCTCCAGATCGGGCCGGCGATCGGCACCAACACCACTGGTCAGAGCCCGGAGGGCGCGCCCTGTGTGTAATGCAGGAGCCCAAGCCCGAGCGGCCCGGCGCACGCGAGCGAACGTCCGCGAGCCGGGTATCCCGGCTCGCAGGGAGCGAGCCATCGTGCAAGCGCCGAGAGCGGGCAACCGGTGAGCTTCCGCACCACGCTGATCCTCATCAACCTGTTCGCGGTCGGTGGTCTGCTGATCTTCATCGGGTACCGCGTCGTGAGCCTGCGCCGCAACCCGGAGCCGAGGCAGCCCGAGAACCTCACGCCGTTCTTCGACGACGACGTGCTCGAGGGTCCGCACCTCGAGCGCGTGCTCGGTGTCGCGCTCGTCGCGCTGGTGATCTCGGTCGTCGCGCTCATCGGCTACTTCCTGTGGGAGCCGTTCCGCGCAGCCGACGCGACGGAGGCCTTCAAGGAGCGGTCGATCGCACGCGGCGAGCTCCTCTTCGCCGGTCCCGCCTCACCCGCGTTCGACAGCGCGAAGTCGCAGAACTGCGCACGGTGCCACGGCAACAACGCCGAAGGCGGCAGCGCCAAGCAGGTGATCAAGAGCACCGATCCCCGCTGCAGCCTCGAGCAGAAGGTCAACGAGAAGCTCGAGGAGTCACAGCCTTACTGTCTTCCGCAGCAGGTCGACTGGGCCGCGCCGAACCTCACGCTCGCGCCGTTGCGGTACTCGCGCGCGCAGCTCACGCAGATCATCACCTACGGGCGCCCGGGCACACCCATGCCGGCGTGGGGGTTCAAGAGTGGGAAGGGCGCGCTCAACGAGCAGAGCATCCAGGACCTCGTCAACTACGTGGACAGCATCTCCACCACTCCCGACAAGGCACAGACGGGGGCCGTGAAGGACGCCGAGGCGATGCGCAAGACGCTCGATGACCCCGAGGTGCAGGGCGCTGCCGACAAGTGGGTTGCCGACTCGGCCGCAGGACTCGCCCAGGCACAAGCGGCGCTCGACGCCCTGCCGGCCGACGCCACCGACAGCCAGCGGAGCACGGCCGAGGGACGCGTCGAGCTCGCGACGGAGCAGGCGCGTGTCGCGGCCGCGTGGCAGGAGACCACCCGGAACGCAACCGACGGCCAGGTGCTCTTCATGAACAACTGCGCGCGCTGCCACACGCGCGGTTGGACCTACTTCAATCCCCTCGATCCGCAGGGGAACCCGGCGCCGGGTCCGATGGGTGGCGGCGCGTACGGACCCAACCTCAGAGACGGTGACGTCTCCCGGCAGTTCCCGTCGCCGCTCTACGACGCCGACTACTTCGGCTGGATCTCCGCGGGAGTGCCCGCCTTCGAGTCGTACGGTGTCCGCGGGATCTCGTCGGGGCGGATGCCGCACTTCGGCGCCGTGCTCACGAAAGCTCAGATCGAAGCCATCATGGAATACGAGCGGAACCTGTAGGTCGACGTGTCGCTCACCCTCGCCTCCGAGCTCCTCCACAAGGGGCTGTGGTACCCGACGATCCTCGGCGTCCTCGTCGTGGTCGCGGCCATCGGGCTGTTCTGTGGGTCGATCTATCTGCTGCTCGGCACCAACCTCGGCGCGCGCCTCGGCTTCCTCGTCGCCTTCACCGGGCTCATGGGCTTCATGGTGATCCTCACGCTCCTCTGGTGCACCACCGCGTCGCCGATCAACACGTTGAGGGGGCGGATCCCGAAGTGGGAGGTGAAGCAGGTCGTCACCGACCTCGACACGGCGAAGATCGCGGCAGTGCGCGACATCCAGAAGCAGCAGTACCACGTCAAGGCCACCAATCCAGAAGCTGCGAACGTGAAGGCCGCGGTCGACGCGGTGCTCGTGCCCAAGGAGGACACTCCCACCGAGCCGCTCGGGCCCCACGACAACGACTTCGCGATCCCGGAGTTCAGCGACGTCACGAAGTACCTGATCAGCGACACCTACGAGATCGGCGGCAGCAGCCCGCAGTTCTGGAAGGGGCAGTTCACCCACGATCCGGAGTACGCGGTGGCGAAGTTCTGCGAGGTCGCGGCCGCGCCCGAGGACCGGCCCTCGGTGCTGCCGCCGCTCCCGGCGGAGTGCGCTCCCGGCGGGAAGGCGGGCTTCGTCGTGCTCAGCCGGAACCTCGGGTCGCTGCGCGTGCCGCCGTTCGTCGCGTTCGCCATGGCGTCGATCCTGTTCGTGCTCGGCCTGCTGATGCTCCATTGGCGAGAGAGGGACGAGATGGAGCAGAAGGCGCAGGCCGAAAGGCCCGCGCCGAGCCCCGCTCGAGTTCCGGCAAAGGTGTGACCATGTTGCGTCGGCTTCGCCTCGCCATCCTCCTCGCGCTGAGCGCGGCCTCGGTCCTCGTGTTGCTCGCGGTTCCGTCCGGCGCGCAGCAGCTCGTCGATGCGGGCAAGCAAGGCGACGGCTCCGGTGGTCTCGCGTTCGTGCTCTTCGCCGTGATGGTGTTCATCTGCGCCGGCGCGATGTTCTTCATGGACCGCGTGCGCCGCAGCCGTCTCCGCCAAGAAGACGACGCCCCGCAGTAGCCGGGCGGAGTGAGGCCTACCTTCTGGCCATCTAGCTCCACCAAAATGTATACTTGCTGGCGGGTACGTACATCAGAAGGCGTGCTCGCGCACGCGCGCAATCCGGGTTGGCCGAACGCGGACCCGACTGTGCTCACTGAATCTCAACTCGGCATGGCATTGCGCCGGCGTATCGAAGACCTCGAGCGCGGACGCTGGGCTGAACACGACCAGCTCTTCTACGCGAGGACACCATCGCGCAAGGAGATCGACTTCGTCGGCGCGCGCCTCGACCCTGTCGCCGTCGAGGGCAAGTACGTCGAATCCGACCGATGGGCGCGCGCCGCCGCCACGGTGAACGCGTCCCATTGGTCCGGGATCCTCGCGACCCGGAACGTGCTCGACATGAGCGCTGAGGGAACCGGGGCGTGGGCAGTACCCGCTGGCCTCCTCGCGTACGCCATCGATACGTAAGTCGGCACGCTAAGGGCCTGCCGACGAACAAGTCGCGCGATCTTACGCGGCGTGTTGGTCGGCT
>JBBDHW010000047.1:0-4567 GCA_040880805.1 Acidimicrobiia bacterium
CGCGCGCGCGGGAGAGCGCGCGCGGCATCCTCGCCACGCTGTACTCGACTCCCCAGTACTGGCGCACGCTCGACCTGCTCGGTTGGGGTGACCGCGGTCGGCAGCTCAACGAGCTCGTCCGACGTGGCCGGTGGGACGAGCTCGCGCCGCTCGTCACCGACGAGATGCTCGACGCGCTCGTCCCGTCGGCGCCATACGAGGGGCTCGCAACCGTGCTCGACACCTGGTACCGCGACCTCGCCGACGCGGTCGGCGTTCCCTTGCCTGCCGACCGTGCGCTCGACGGCGACGTCGCGACCCTCGTGCAAGAGCTCAGGGCCTGAACGTGGGCGCGCTCGACGGTGTGCGCGTGGTCGACCTCGGAGAAGGGGTCGCGTCAGCCTTCTGCGCGCGGTTGTTCGCCGACTACGGCGCCGACGTCGTGAAGGTGGAACCGCCCCGCTCCGGTGACGTGACCCGAGGGTGGGGACCGTTCCCGGGCGACCGTCCCGATCGGGAGGCCAGCGGCACCTTCTTCTTCTACAACGTCGGCAAGCGCGGCATCACCGCCGACCTCGCGGACACCCACCAGCGCACGGCCGTGGTCGAGCTGCTGCGCCGCGCCGACGTAGTGGTGGAGAGCCAGCCGCCGGCGCGGCTGCGCGAGTGGGAGCTCGAACCGGCGGACCTCTGCGCGTTGAACCACGAATTGGTCGTGATCTCGCTCAGCCCGTTCGGCCGGACCGGCCCCTACGCGGACTGGCGCGGCTACGACCTCAACGCCTTCCACCTCACTGCCACGGGCAGCCGCTACTGCGGGCGGCGCGACGACGCGCCGCTCGAGCACGGCACGTTCAGCGCCGAGCTGTTCGGTGGGTACTGCGCGGCCGCGTGGGGACTCGCCGCGCTCCACGGACGCCCGCTCGTCGGCGGTGGTCAGCATCTCGACGTGTCGTGTTCGGAGGTGATCGCCGCGCTGTTCACCGGCGCGCAGAACATCGGCGGCTACGCGCAGGACGGTCGCTACGCGCGGCGCTCGGGCGCCAGCATGAGTCTCGCGATGCCGGCCACGATCGCGCCGTGCCGTGACGGCTACGTGTGGCTGATCGCGCTCGAGCCCGAGCAGTGGGACGGGCTGCGCGCGGCGATGGGCGATCCCGAGTGGGCTCGCCCCGAGCTGTTCCGCGACATGTTCGAGCGGGGCGCCAACGCCGACTTCCTCTATCCGCGCTTGCTCGACTGGACGAGCCGGCACTCCAAGCAGGAGGTGATGGACCTCTGCCAGGCCAATGGTGTGCCGGTCACCGCGGTGCTGACCGTTGCCGAAGCGGTCGAGCACCCGCATCTGGAAGCCCGCGGCTACCGAGTCGCGGTGGAGCATCCGGTGCTCGGAACCGTGCGCACGCTGGGCGCGCCGGTGCTGCTCCCCGAATGTCCCGGAGGGCCGCAACGGAGCTCGCCCCTGCTCGGGGAGCACACCGACGAGTTGCCGCGAGTGCTTCGCTCGTGGCGCGTCGCCGAGACCACGCCCGAGGGTCCCTCGCTCGAACCCGGCGCGCTTCCACTGGCCGGGATCCGGGTGGCCAACTTCGGCTGGAGCTGGCTCGGTCCCGTCGCGGGGCAGACCCTCGCGTTCCTCGGAGCCGACGTGGTCAAGATCGAGTCGCACCGCCGTATCGACATCAACCGGACGCTGCCGCCGTTCGCCGAGGGAATCACGTCGCCCGACCGCTCGCTCCAGAACCATGCGGGCTGGGCCGGCAACGGCAGCGTCACTCTTGACCTCACGCACCGCGACGGGGTCGCGCTCGCCAAGCGGCTCGTCGCGCTCTCCGACGTCGTGTTCGAGAACTTCGCGCCCGGCACGATGGACCGGCTCGGTCTCGGCTACGACGTGCTCCGCGCGCTGCGCCCCGATCTCGTCATGGTGTCGATGCCTGCGGCGGGTTCCTTCGGTCCTCTCTCGGGCGTGCGTACCTACGGTACGAGCCTTGCGAGCCTCACGGGGCTCGACAGCATCACCGGATACGTCGACGGTGCACCGGTCCCTGTCGAGAACGCGTTCTGCGACCCGCTCGGCGGCGTCATCGGTGCGTTCGGCGCGCTGCTCGCGCTGCACCATCGTCGACGTACCGGCCGCGGCCAGCACGTCGACTACTCCCAGCAGGAGGGGATCATGCAGCTGGTCGGCTCCGCGGTCATGGACTGGTTGCTGAACGAGCGCGACGGTCGACCGCTCGGTAACCGTCATCCTGTCGGTGCCATGGCACCGCACGGTCTGTTCCCGTGCGCGGGCGACGACCGTTGGATCAGCATCGCGGTCGCGACCGACGACGAGTGGCGCGACCTCGTGCGCGCGATGGGCGATCCAGCGTGGGCGCGCGCGCCGGAGCTCGCGTCGCACGCTGGTCGGCTCGAACGCATCGACGACGTGCACGCGCGCATCGCGCGCTGGACTGCCGACCACAACGAGCACCAGCTCGCGGCGCGTCTACAGGAGCGCGGTGTCGCAGCTGCACCGGTCCTCGACGTCGCCGACCTGCTCCACGATCCTCACTACCGGGCACGCGGGACGTTCATCGAGGTGAGCCATCCGCTCGGGTTCGTCGAGACCATCTACGGCGCGTACGTGAAGACGAGCCGAACCGTCGTCGACGTCCGGCCCGGCCCCGCGATGGGCCAAGACAACGAGCGCGTGCTCCAGGGGCTGCTCGGCGTCACCGACGACGAGTTCCGGCAACTGGTCGCATCGGGCGCGATCGACTGACCGGCTGAGGCCGGGAGCGCGATCGGTGACTCTTGACCCTGGTCGGCGTGGATCTTCCTCTGGTCAACTGTTCGACGGAGGATGAGCGATGGGGTGGGCCGAGATCGTGGCCGTGGTGCTCGGTGGTGTCGTGCTGGCAGCCGTTCTGTGCTGGATGGCGGTGACCATTGCCTCGCGGCTGGCGCGGCGACGCGCTTCGGCAGTTGGCGGAGGGCGCGGCGATGAACCCTGATGGCGACGCGCCCGCTGCCGACACCGGGGTGCGGGCCCGTGGTCTCACCGCCGGTGACGCCGCCGCCCGCCTGGCGATCGATGGCCCGAACCTGCTCCCGGTGCCGCGCCGCTCACCGGCGTGGCGGCGCCTCGCGGCCGAGATGGTCCACTTCTTCGCCTTGCTGTTCTGGGTGGCGGGGGCGCTGGCGTTCATTGCCGGCCTGCCCCAGCTCGGGGTGGCCGTCTTCGTCGTCATCGTGCTCAACGGGCTGTTCGCGTTCGTCCAGGAGCAGCGCGCCGAGCATGCGGCCGAGCGGCTCCGCGACCTGCTCCCACGGCGGGCCACCGTCGTGCGTGACGGCGCGCCCCTCGAGATCGCCGCCGACGCGCTCGTGGTGGGCGACGTCGTGCTGCTCGCCGAGGGTGACCGGATCTCCGCGGACCTCCGTCTCGACGCGGTCCATGCGCTCGCGGTCGACACGTCGAGCCTGACCGGTGAGAGCGTGCCGGCGCATCCCGCCGTCGGCGACGCGGTGCACGCGGGCTGCTTCGTCGTCGAGGGCGAGGCGAGCGCGACGGTCGTGGCGACCGGCGCTCGCACCCGACTCGCGGGCATCGCGAGCCTTACGAGCGCGCAGCGGCCCGCACCCACTCCGCTGCACCGTGAGCTCACCCGAGTTTCGCGGCTGATCGGCGCGGTCGCGGTTGCGGTCGGCGTGGTGTTCTTCGGGCTCGCGCTGCTCGTCGGTACCCGCGCCTCCGACGGCTTCCTGTTCGCGGTCGGTGTGACGGTCGCGGTCGTACCCGAGGGGCTCCTTCCGACGGTCACGCTGTCACTGGCGATCGGCGCGCAGCACATGGCGAACCGTCGCGCGCTCGTCCGTCATCTCGAAGCCGTCGAGACGCTCGGTTCGACCACGTTCATCTGCACCGACAAGACCGGGACACTTACCCGCAACGAGATGACGGTCGTCGAAGTCTGGATGCCGACCGGCCGCGCCGTGATCCAGGGCAGCGGTTACGAGCCGGTCGCCGAGGTTCGCTGCGTCCCGCTCGGCGTCCACGAGGCGCTCCGCGAGGTTGCGCGTATCGGTCTGCGGTGCTCCTCGGGACATGTCGTAGAGGAAGACGGTCGCTGGGTTCCACGTGGTGATCCCATGGAAGCCGCGCTCGACGCGCTGGCGCACCGGGTGGGGATCCACCGGGCAACGGATCTTCGCGCCGCACCCGAGACGCGCCGGTTCCCGTTCGATACGCGCCGGCGCTGCATGTCGGTGGTTGCCGGCGACTGTGTCCTCGTCAAGGGTGCACCTGACGCGGTCTTCCCGCTGTGCTCGGCAGTCCCCATCGGTGCGGCGGATGCACTCCATGCGCTCGCGAGCCGCGGCCTGCGGGTCCTGGCGATGGCAAGCCGTTCCGTCGATCCCGGCGACGTACCGGCATCGCCCGACGCGGCGGAGCGGAACTTGACGCTCGTGGGACTGGTCGCGCTCGAAGATCCGCCGCGTCGTGGTGCGGCGGACGCCATGGCCGCCTGCCGGCACGCGGGCATCCGCGTCGCCATGGTCACCGGAGATCACCCGGCGACCGCGCGCGCGATAGCGCGCG